>NZ_BMQH01000003.1:173750-218452 GCF_014648015.1 Butyricicoccus faecihominis | reverse complement strand
GAACACGCCTGCGCAGTTCGCGCACCCCGCTCAGCCGGTGCAGAGAAAGGAGCCGCCCCGTCAGGACGAACCCGCCAGCGGCAGTTCGAGTACCCCGCTCAGCCGGTGCCGAATAGAGAAAAATCCGATTTTTAACCGAAAAAATCTGCGGAAACCCACTCGGACTGATTGCGCATCCCATCTACATTTGTTATAATAAACAGTAAAGCAAAAACCAAAACGGCACGGCAGGACAAACCGGAGCCTGCTCCCGGTGCCGGACCTTCGATGCGCCGCCGCATGACGCGGCAGGAATTCCGAGGGTATACCACTTAAACTTTTTATATAGATTTTTTGGAGGATTAAACGCCTTATGGAGCATATTAAGGATTGCATCGCGGCACTGCGAGAGGCCGCACCTGAAATAGATATTGCAGAAAACGAACTCATGCGCCGCCATACCACGTTCGCCATTGGCGGACCGGCCGACCTGTTCGTGCAGCCGAAGACCCGCAGGGAACTGACCGCGGCACTTGCCGTACTGCGCGAGCGCAATATTCCGTTCCTGCTGCTCGGCAACGGCTCCAACATGCTGGTGGCCGATGCGGGCATCCGCGGTGCGGTTGTCTGCACATCCGAGCTGGATGAAGTCCGCGTAAACGAGGATAACACCGTCTCTGCCGAGGCGGGCGCGCTGCTCAGCCGCATTGCCCGCCGCGCACAGCGTTCTGGTCTGACCGGAGCCGAGTTCGCCGGCGGCATTCCGGGCAGTCTGGGCGGCGCGGTTTACATGAATGCGGGTGCGTATGACGGCACAATGGCCGGCATTGTGCAGGAGACCGAGTTCGTGGACGGCGAAGGCAACATTTGTACACTCAAGGGCGATGAGCACGGCTTCGACTACCGCACGAGCGTGTTCCGCAAGCATCCGGACTGGACGGTGCTCCGTTCGACCATGCAGCTGCAGAACGGCGATTCGGCGGCGATTCTGGATAAGATGAACGATTTCGCGCAGCGCAGACGCGACAAACAGCCGCTCAATTTCCCATCGGCAGGCTCGACATTTAAGCGTCCCGTGGGACACTTTGCGGGCCAGCTTATCGAGCAGGCCGGTCTCAAGGGCACGAGCGTCGGCGCGGCACAGGTTTCGGAAAAACACGCGGGATTTCTCATCAACCGCGGCGGTGCAACATGCGATGACATGCTGCGTCTGATCGAACTGGTGCAGAACAGGGTGCGTGAGCAGTTCGGCGTGGAGCTGGAGTGCGAGGTGCGCATCGTAAAATAAGCAGCAGCGCCGCTCGGCGGCGCTATCACAGCAGAACCACAGGGCAGGGGGAAAGGTAACATGTATTTTTTGATCGTTTCCGGTATGTCGGGCGCAGGCAAGAGCCGCGCGGTCGCCACACTTGAGGACTTAGGCTATTACTGCGTCGATAATCTGCCGATCTCCCTCATACCGCGCTTCGCAGAGATCTGTCTGGCGGCAACCGAACGCTATGAACGTGTGGCGCTCGTCACCGATGTGCGTGCAGGCGGCGATTTCCAGCAGCTGTTTGATTCGCTGGATTCGATCAAGAGCATGGGCTGCGATTACCGCATCCTGTTCCTCAACACGGACACGCCGACGCTCATCCGCCGCTACAAGGAGACGCGCCGCAAGCATCCGCTGATGGAAAAGGGCATGTCCATGACAGCCGCCATTGAAAAGGAGCGCGAAATGCTGTCCGGTCTGCGCGACCGTGCCGACTTTGTGGTGGACACCACCGGACTGTCTGCTGCCGGTCTGCGCGAACGTCTGCTGACGATGTTTTCCGGCACCGAGAGCGGAGAGGTGTTTGAGGTCATCGTACAGTCGTTCGGCTTCAAGTACGGCATTCCGCCCGAGAGCGACCTTGTGTTTGATGTGCGTTTCCTGCCCAATCCCTATTACGAAATGAGCCTGCGCGAGCGCAACGGCACCGATCCGGAGGTGCGCGATTATGTGTTCCGCGGCGGTACGGCGGATGTGCTGATGCGATACCTGACGGGCATGATCGACTTTCTGCTGCCGCGCTATATCGCGGAAGGCAAGGCGAATCTGATCATCAGCATCGGATGCACCGGCGGCAAGCACCGCTCGGTCGCTATCACCGAGGCGCTGAGCGAACACCTGCGCAGGCAGGAATACGGTGTAGTAACCATGCACCGCGATTACCAGAGATAAACCCGCTTCGTTCCGGACAGGCGAAGCGTGCTGTACAGAACGGAGAGAATATATGTCTTTTTCAACCGAGGTAAAAAACGAGCTGTGTCGGGTATCCATGCAGCGTACCTGCTGCACGCGTGCCGAGATTTACGGCGCACTGCTCCATGCCTCGGTTTTTTCACACAAGGAGATACGGCTGTCGGCGGAGAACATGACCGTTGTCCGCCGCTTGCAGGCGCTGCTGCAGCGCGCGTTTTTTGTTGAGTGCGAGCCGCAGAAGGCAGGCCGAAAGCAGCAGCTTGTACTCACCGAACCGGCGCAGATCGGACGCGTGTTTGACGCGCTCGGCTACGACTGCAAGAGCCACATCACCTATCACATCAACCGCAATCTGCTCGAGGAGGACTGCTGCATTGCGTCCTTCCTGCGCGGTGCCTTCCTCATGGGCGGCACGGTCGCGGGACCGGACAAGAAAAGCCATCTCGAGCTGAAGACCACCCACCAGAGTCTGTCAGGTGAGGAGACAAGCCTGATGCTCGATTTAGGTTTATCGCCCAAGCAGGCACGGCGCGGCAGCGCGTATCTGCTGTACTTTAAGGACGGCGCAAGCGCGGAGGATTTCCTTACGCGCATCGGTGCGCCGCACGCGGCGATGGAGCTGATGCAGGCCAAGGTAGAGAAGAATCTGCGCAACACGATCAACCGGCAGGTCAACTGTGAGACTGCAAACATGATGAAGGCCGCCGATGCATCGGCACGGCAGATCGCGGCGATTCAGGCGCTGATCGACAGCCAGGGTGAGGACGCATTTCCGGGCAACCTGTGGGAGACTGTGCGCCTGCGTCTGGAATACCCGACGGACAGCCTGTCCGAGCTGGCGCAGCGGTTCGACCCGCCCATCTCCAAACCGGGACTGAGCCACCGTCTGAAAAAGATCATTGAGCTTGCGGAAAAGGAGGACTAAATTGGTACCATTTGCACATCTGCATGTCCACAGCGAATACAGCCTGCTGGACGGCGCCTGCCGCATCGAAAAGCTGGTGGACCGTGTGGCAGAGCTGGGGCAGACCTCTTGCGCGCTGACCGACCATGGCGTCATGTACGGCGTGATCGACTTTTACCGCGCCTGCAAGGCCAAGGGGATCCATCCGGTCATCGGCTGCGAGGTGTATCTGGCGCCGCATTCGCGCTTTGACCGCAGCTACATCAACGGCGAGTGGCACACGCACCTCATCCTGCTGTGCGAGAACATGACCGGCTACCGCAACCTCATCCACATGGTGTCGTGCGGTTTCTCGGAAGGCTTTTACATGAAGCCGCGTATCGATATGGAGTTGCTGCGCGCGCACAGCGAAGGTCTGATTTGTCTGTCCGCGTGTCTGGCAGGCGCGATTCCGCGTGCGCTGGCGGACGGCGATATGGACGGCGCGTATGACCTCTGCGAGCAGTTCCTCGATATTTTTGACCGGGAGCATTTCTATCTTGAGATTCAGGACCACGGCATTCCGTTGCAGCAGAAAGTCAATGAGGGTCTGTACCAGCTTTCCAGAGAGCTGAACATCGGTCTGGTGGCGACCAATGACGCGCATTATCTGACTAAGGCGGATGCGCGTATTCAGGACGTGCTCATGTCCATCCAGATGGGCAAGACCGTGGATGACCCGACCCGCATGAAGTTCGAGACACAGGAGTTCTACATTAAGGACGCGGACGAAATGGCGGCGCTGTTTCCGGAGCACCCGGAGGCACTCGCCAACACGGTAAAGATCGCGGAACGCTGTCAGGTTGAGTTTGAGTTTGGCAAGTACCACCTGCCGGAATTCGATGTGCCGGACGGCTACACCTCGCTCGAATATCTGCAGAAGCTGTGCGATGAAGGCTTCGCAAGGCGCTATCCGGACGACGACGGCACCGTGCGCAAGCGTCTGCAGTACGAGATCGACATGATCGCCAAGATGGGCTTTGTCGATTACTTCCTCATCGTGTCCGACTTTATCGGCTACGCGAAAAGTCAGGGCATTCCTGTCGGACCCGGACGCGGCTCGGCAGCAGGCTCGATCGTGTCGTACTGCCTTGCTATCACCGACCTTGACCCGATTCACTATTCGCTGTACTTCGAGCGATTTTTGAATCCGGAGCGTGTCTCCATGCCGGATATCGACGTGGACTTCTGTTATGTTCGCCGTCCGGAGGTCATCGAGTACGTTACCCGCAAATACGGCAAGGACCGCGTAGCGCAGATCGTCACGTTCGGCACGATGGCTGCCCGCGGTGCCATCCGCGATGTCGGCCGTGCGCTCAACATTCCGTACAACGATGTTGACGCGGTTGCCAAGCAGGTGCCGAACGAGCTGCACATTACGATCGACAAGGCGCTGACCATCAACGCGGAGCTGAAAAAGATGTACGACGAGCAGCCGCAGGTCAAAGAGCTTATTGATACGGCGCGTGCGCTCGAGGGTATGCCGCGCAACGCATCGACGCATGCGGCAGGCGTGGTTATCACCAAGGACCCCGTGGACACCTACGTTCCGCTTTCGCGCAACGGCGACCAGATGGTAACGCAGTTTACGATGGTGACGATCGAGGAGCTGGGTCTGCTCAAGATGGACTTCCTCGGCCTGCGCAACCTGACCGTTATCGCGGACGCGGAAAAGCTGATTCGCCGTCACACGCCGGATTTTTCCATCGAGAACGTGGATATGAGCGACCCCGCGACTTACGAGATGCTCGGCAAGGGCTCGACCATGGGCGTGTTCCAGCTGGAAAGCGCGGGCATTACCAACGTTGTTACCGGTCTGCGCCCGCAGTCCATTGAGGATATTACCGCAGTCGTTGCGCTGTACCGACCCGGTCCGATGCAGTCCATTCCGCGCTACATCGAGTGCCGCCACCATCCGGAAAAGGTGACGTACAAGCATCCGCTGCTCGAGCCGATTTTAAGCGTCACCTATGGCTGTATGATCTATCAGGAACAGGTTATGCAGGTGTTCCAGAGCCTTGCGGGATATTCGCTCGGCAAGGCAGATATGGTGCGCCGCGCCATGAGTAAAAAGAAGATGAAGGAGCTGGAAAAGGAGCGCGTCAACTTCATCTACGGCAACGAGGAGCTGGGCATTGACGGCGCCATCAAGCGCGGCGTGCCCGAAGCAGTTGCGGCAAGTCTGTTTGACGAGATCATGGATTTTGCAAACTATGCGTTCAACAAGGCACACGCGGTTTGCTACGCGGTCGTGTCGTTCCGCACGGCGTACCTCAAGTGCCATTACCCGAGAGAATATCTGGCGGCGCTGCTGACGAGCGTTCTGGATGTTTCGGACAAGATCTCCGAGTATATTCAGGCGGCGCGTGATATGGGCATCGCGGTGCTTCCGCCGGACGTAAACGAATCCTATGACGAGTTTTCGGTTGCGGGCGAGAATATCCGTTTCGGTCTGGCAGCCGTCAAGGGTGTGGGACGCTCGTTTATGAAGCAGCTTGTCGAGGAGCGAGAGGCGAACGGCCTGTTTACCTCGTTCCAGGATTTCTGCGAGCGCATGTACGACCGCGAACTCAATCGCAGAGCCCTTGAAAGTCTCATCAAGGCAGGCTCGTTCGATTCCATGCACTACTACCGCAGTCAGCTTTTGAAAATCGTCAATCCCGTGGTAGATGCCATTGCCCAGAACCGCAAGAAGAACATCGAGGGGCAGATGGACCTGTTCGGCATGGGCAACGACGAGGTGCGCGACACGCAGATTGCGATGCCGAACATTCCGGAAGTACCCAAGCGGGAACTGCTGGCGATGGAGAAGGAGACCACCGGTCTGTACCTCTCCGGTCACCCGATGGACGAGTACCGCAGCCTGACGCAGAAGGCGCAGGCGGCCTCCGTCAAGCAGATCATCGACGACCTGACGGGCGAGAGCAGCCAGCCGGTCTACAAGGACGGCATGACCGTCCGGCTTGCCTGTGTTATCACGGCGGTGCGTCTGAAATCGACCAAGAACGGCTCGATGATGGCATATGTCACCGCGGAGGACGACACGGCGGCGATTGAGCTTGTCGTGTTCCCGCGTTCGCTGCAGCAGTGCGGCGCATATCTCACCGAGGACAGCGCAGTTCTGCTCACCGGTAAGATCGACGCCCGAGAGGACGAGGCGCCCAAGGTGCTGCTGAACGAGGCGCAGCCGCTCACCGAGAGTGCGGTGGAGAGCCTGCAGCAGCCGAAAAAGGGCACGCAGAAGTCGGTCTACACCGATGCGCAGGCGGCAAAGCTGGCGCCGCAAAAGCTGTTTCTGCGTATTTCCAGTCTGCAGGGTGATGAATGGACGCAGATTAAAGAGGTTTTGCGCACGCAGCCCGGCGATACGCCGGTCTATCTCTACCCGATGGACACGAAGAAAAAGACGCTCGCTGCCCGCCGGTACTGGTGCAAACCGGATATTGCATTTTTAACAAGATTACGCTTTCTCTTGCGCGAGGAAGATGTTATAATACAATAGGAGACTGTGTTTATCCGTAGGGAGAGAGACGGTTTCCACAGAGGGAAACAGAAATGCAATACAGAGGTCAGTGCGGCATCGACCGTGCCGCCAAGCAAGAAAACAGAACCGACAACAGGGAGGCTTTATCATGGATAAACAAATTCGCAGAATCGGCGTACTTACCAGCGGCGGCGACGCACCCGGTATGAACGCACTTATCCGCTCGGTAGTCCGCAGCGCAAGCGCACACGATATTTCCGTTCTCGGCATTCGCCGCGGTTACAGCGGTCTTATCAACGGCGATATCATCGAGATGGGTGCCCGCAGTGTAGACGGCATTATCCGCAAGGGCGGCACCATGCTGTACACCGCACGCTGCAAGGAGATGCTGACCGAGGAAGGTCTGCAGAAGGCGGCTGACACCTGCCGCTACCTCGGCATTGACGGCCTGATCTGCTGCGGCGGCGACGGTACATTCCGCGGTGCACAGGCGCTTTCCCGCAAGGGTGTTCCGTGCATCGGCGTTCCGGGTACCATTGATAATGATATCGGTTGCTCGGATTACACCATCGGTTTTGACACCGCCTGCAATACCGCGATCGAGTGCATCGATAAGCTGCGCGACACCATGCAGTCCCACGAGCGCTGCTCTGTTGTAGAGGTCATGGGCCGCCGTGCAGGTCATCTGGCACTGCAGGTTGGCTGTGCAGTCGGCGCGACCGCGATCTGCCTGCCCGAGCGTCAGCTGGATTTCGACACCGAGATCGTAGAGAGAATGCGCATCGGCCGTATCAAGGGCCGCAACCACCATATCATCATCGTAGCAGAGGGCTACGGCTCTGCACAGGACGTTGCAGACCAGATTCACGAGGCTACCGGCATTGACACCCGTGTAACGATCCTTGGTCACATCCAGCGCGGCGGCTCTCCGTCTGCTATGGATCGTGTTATGGCAACCCGCATGGGCTACGCTGCCGTTCGTGCGCTGATGGAGGGCAAGACCAACCGCGTTGTTGTATCGGATAACAACATTGTTACCGATATCGACATTGAGGAGGGTCTGGCACAGAGCAAGGATCTGAACCAGTGTCTGTTCGAGGCACAGCAGACGGTTGCCATCTGACATGGCGCAGACTGTTCTCATCACCGGAGGCTCGCGCGGCATCGGTGCCGCCTGTGTGCGCACGTTTGCCGAAAACGGATGGAATACCGCGTTTACTTACAGCAAAAGCAGGGAAGCGGCGGACAGGCTCGCTGGGGAGACCGGCGCACTGGCGCTTTTGGCCGATCAGCAGGATACCGCGGCAGTGGAACTTGCGGTCGCGGAAGGGAAGGCGCGGTTCGGCACGATCGATGCCGTGGTCTGCAATGCAGGCATCGCCGAACAGAAGCTGTTCCAGAATATCACGGACGCGGACTGGATGCGCATGCTGGATGTCAATCTCATGGGTACGGTGCGCACGATTCGCGCCGTGCTGCCTGAAATGCTGCACAACCACAAGGGAAGCATCGTTACGGTGTCGTCCATGTGGGGGGAGTGCGGTGCGTCCTGCGAGAGCCATTATTCCGCGAGCAAGGCTGCGATTATCGGCCTGAGCAAGTCGCTCGCGCAGGAGCTTGGCCCGAGCAATATCCGGGTCAACTGCATTGCGCCGGGCGTGATCGACACCGACATGAACGCCATGCACAGTGCGGATACCATGCAGGAGCTTGCCGATCAGACACCGCTCGGAAGAGTCGGCGCGGCAGCCGAGGTCGCGGACAGCATTCTGTATCTGTGCTCGGATAAGTCGTCTTTCATTACCGGACAGGTTTTAGGCGTCACCGGAGGATTTTAAGATGCTGTCGCCAAACCACGGTTTGGCCGACAAGAGGAACGGACCGTGGGCCGTTCCAAAGTCGTCCGAAAGTTCCCATACGGAGACTTTCTCCCTCCAGAAGTCAAAAAAGCGAGATACATGCTCCCGCTTTTTTGGAATTTGCACTGCAAATTCTATTAAATGCGCGTTAATGCGCGAAAAGCTGCGACGTTAGTAAAGTGCGTTAAGAAAGATAGAACGAGAGGTCTTTTGACCTCTCGTTTTTGTTTAATACGGTTCAAAGTCAAAATAACTGAGCAGACCGTTATAAATGCCCTGTGCAAACCCGAACGGATCGTTTTCCAGCTTCATCGCATCGGAAGCATTGGTCAGGTATGCTAGCTCGACCAGAATCGAAGGCATCTGTGTCCGCCGCAGGACATACAGGCTCGGACGGATGCGCACGCCGTTATCACGTGTGCCGACACGCGCAACAATGCCGGCGAGCACATGCTGCGCCAGCCAGTACGCCTGCGTATTTTCCTGATAAACATACACCTCAGTGCCGTTGACGGCGGGATTTACGTTCGCGTTGCAGTGGATGCTGATGAAGTAATCCGCAGGCCACTCATTCGCCAGCCGCACGCGCTCGGCCAGACTGGTGGCGTTGCTTGTGCCGAGGATTTCCTCGGGTGTGCTGCGGCTCAGCCGCACCTCAAACCGCGGGTCTGCCCGCAGAAGATCAGCCAGATACACGCCGACAGCGTAGGTCACATCCTGTTCGAGCAGTCCGCTGCCTTCCGCGCCGGTGTTCGGACCGGACGGATTGTGTCCCTGATCGACAAAAATCTTGATCGCCAAAGTATCACCTCCTCGTGTCAGCCTATGCGGCGGTGCAGTGAAACGTCCGTGCTTGACGGTCAGCACACGCCGTGTTATCCTGTAAGAAAAGAGGGGTGGGATCAATATGAAATTATATATCAAACAAAAGGTGTTCTCCTGGGTGGATCGGTTTACCGTTTTTGATGAAACCGGCGCCGACAAATACCATGTCGAAGGGGAGTTTTTCTCGTGGGGCAAGAAGCTGTATGTCACCGACTTGACCGGACACGAGACCGCCTTCATCCAGCAGAAGGTGTTCAGTATGATGCCGCGGTTCTTCGTGTACATCGACGGCGTGGAGCGTGCCGAGATCGTCAAGCGGCTTACATTTTTCTACGAAAAATACGAAATCGAGGGTCTCGACTGGACAATCGAGGGTGATTTCTGGGCGCATGAGTACCGCATCACGCAGAACGGACGCGAGATCGTGTCCATCTCCAAGGAGTGGTTCACATGGGGTGACTGCTATCAGCTGGACATTGCCGATTCCGCAGACGAAACACTTGCGCTGGCGGTCGTCCTCGCAATCGACGCAGTGCACGCGCAGGCGAACGCGGCAGCGGCTTCGACTTGAAAGGAAACGATATGATTGAGATAAACCAGGACTTCGCGGACGGCGTACTGCATTCGCGCAATCCGGAGACAAATAAAAACGACTACGGCCGCATTCTGTGCGTGTGCGGCTCGGCAGGATATACAGGTGCGGCATATTTTTCGGCACAGGGCGCGGTCCGCATGGGAAGCGGCGTTGTGACGCTGGCAGTTCCGCAGGGTGCGTGGCCGGTGCTGGCGGTCAAGCTGAATGAGCCGGTCGTGCGGCCCATGCCGCAGGATGAAAACGGGCTGTTTTCCATGGACGCACTGCCGAAGCTGCTTGCGCTTGCCGAAAAGGCGGACGCGCTGCTCATCGGGTGCGGACTCGGCCGTTCGGATACGCTGACCGAAATCGTGTGTACCCTGCTTGAAAAAGCTGCCTGCCAGATTGTGCTCGATGCGGACGGCATAAATGCCATCACGGCGCATAAGGATATATTGCGGCGAACGGCAAAGCCGGTCGTGCTCACGCCGCACGCAGGCGAGTTCGCACGGCTCAGCGGCAAGCCGGACGCGACCGCTGCGGACGTGGCACAGTTCGCGCAGGACTATCGGTGCATTGTGCTCTATAAGGGACACCGCACCCGCATTTTCACGCCGGACGGCGCGGCGTACCGCAATACCTCGGGCAATCCCGGCATGGCGAAAGGCGGCAGCGGGGATGTTCTGGCAGGCATGCTGGTTTCGCTGTGCGGACAGGGCATTGACGCGGTTCCGGCAGCCTGTACGGCGGCGTGGCTGCACGGCAGAGCCGGAGATTTAGCTGCGAATGCGCTGAGCGAATACGGCATGACACCGAGCGATATGCTGACGCAGCTGCCGATTCTGCTGAAACGATATAACTCGAAAACATGGTGATAAACCGGTCAAAGGAGTGGTAATCTGAACAGGCTGCTGTGTGGTTTGGCGGCGCTTGTTCTGCTCTGCGGCTGCGGCCGCTCGGCGGAAATGAGTGCCGAGGATGTGCGTGCGCATTTCGCATCGCTGGACAGCTGTACGGCGCATTTGAAAATAATCTCGGATTTGGACGAATCTGTACTGGAATTTGAAAGCGACTATGTCTATAATAGAGAGGACAGCGATTCCTTCACGCTGACCGCACCGGAGTCGGTCGCCGGTATCGGCGGGCGCATCTCAGGTGAGGAGAACGGCGCGTTCACGCTGCAGTACAACGACTTGCAGCTGGATGATATTGCTCCTCGGCACACCGGACTGACCCCGGCAGACGCATGGTTCTGCCTGCTGAATGATCTGCGGTATGCTGTGCCTGCGCAGGTGTGGAGCGAGCGCACGAACGGCGAAAGCCTGCTCGTGCTGCGCTATGAGAAGGCAGACAACAGCGTGGAAAAGCAGGTGTGGCTGCGGCAGAGCAATCTGCAGCCGGTCTATGCCGAGCTGTATGCGGACGGTGCACGCGTGCTGACCATACAGGTGGAATCCTGTCAGTAAATCAGGAACCAAACGGTTCTGTTGGAGTGACGAAGACAATGGAAGTAAATCAACACCGCACTTGGGCGGAGATCGACCTCGGTGCGATCGAGCATAATTATCGCGTGATCTGCGAGCAGGCGCAGGCGCCGGTCCTGTGTGTCGTTAAGGCGGACGCATACGGTCACGGTGCCGTACAGGTGGCTAAGCGGCTGGAGAAGATGGACGCACCGTATTTTGCGGTAGCGACCATTCCGGAGGGTGTGGAGCTGCGAGAAGCAGGCATCGAAACGCCCATCCTCATCCTTGGCTATGTGGACGAGAAGGACATGAACACGGCGGCACAGTACGGCATCACCGTGCCGGTGTACGACCGCGAGACCGCAGAACTCATCAGCGCGGCAGCAGAGCGCACCGGCAAGCCGGTCACCGTACACTACAAGCTGGATACCGGCATGACGCGGCTCGGCTTCCCGTCGTGGGAGTGTGAGCAGACCGTGCAGGATATCCTTGCGTGCTCCAAGCTGCCGGGCCTGATCAGCGAAGGCATTTTCACGCATTTTGCGGTTGCCGACGTGCCCTCCGGCGAGGCGTACACGGAATTGCAGTACAAGCGCTTCTCGGATGTGTGCGAGGGTCTGCAAGCGGCCGGTCTTGACCTGCCGCTGCGCCACTGTGCAAACAGCGGCGCTATCCAGACCTACGAGAAGATGCACTGCACGATGACTCGTGCGGGCATTATCCTGTACGGCTATCGCCCGGATGCCTCCGTGCCGCCGGTGCTCGATCTGAGACCCGCCATGACCGTCAAGGCGCGTGTGGTGCAGGTGCGCGATATTCCGGCGAATACGACCATCAGCTATGGCCGCACCTTCGAGACGGCAGAGCCGACCCATATGGCGGTTATCTCAATGGGGTATGCGGACGGCTATCTGCGTACAGGCTCGGGCAAGGCGCAGGTGCTGCTCGGCGGCGTGAAAGCGCCCGTGCTCGGCCGCATCTGCATGGATATGTGCATGGTGCGTATTCCGGAGGGCGTAGACGTACATCGCGGTGACGAAGTGACCGTGTTCGGCCCGGAAGGCTGGACGGCAGAGGACGCAGCAGACGCGGCGGGCACCATCTCGTACGAGGTGCTGTGCGCCATCAGCCAGCGCGTGCCGCGCTTCTATCGGTAATTTACTGGCATTGCGTGCATAAGATGAAGCGAGGGATTTTCCCTCGCTTCATTTGTCTCTCAAAGTCGGTATCCTGTTAGTTTGATAGTATCGCGCGGCAGCGCTATTAAAACAGCATTTGCGTTGCAAATGCAAGAAAACCGGGAGCATGTATCACGGTTTTCTTACTTCTGGAGGGAGAAAGTTTCTGAACAGGAACTTTCGGACGACTTTGGAACGGCCTGCGGTCCGTTCCTGCTTGTCGGCGAAACTGTAGTTTCGCGGCAGCTTTGAAGCGGAGGAGATTTTTCTCTCTCCGCTTTTCTGCATTATACAGTTATAATTCTGTGTGACACGGGGAAAATAGGTTTGCGGGAAAACCATCAGGCAGCACCGTAAATTTATTTCATCGGAGTGTGAACCAAAGTGGATAGCAACATCAAACGAGGCGATATTTACTATGCCGATCTCAGTCCGGTGGTTGGCAGTGAGCAGGGCGGCATCCGTCCGGTGCTGATCGTGCAGAATAACGTCGGCAATCGGTACAGTCCGACCGTGATCGCCGCCGCTATTACATCGCAGATCAACAAGGCGAAAATGCCGACGCATATCACGGTCGGTGCGCCGAACTACGGACTGACCAAGGATTCCATCATCCTGACCGAGCAGATCCGCACGCTGGACAAACGCCGCCTGCGCGAGAAAATGGGCTCGCTCGACGAAAAAGCCATGCGGCACGTCGATGAAGCACTGGCGGTCAGTTTCGGACTCGGCTCGGTGCAGGGGTAAGCCGTATAACGGCGGGAGAAAGCGCATATCCTTTTATGGGGTATGCGCTTTTTGCGTATAGACTGGGATTTGCCGTCTGCGGACGGCAGGAACGGTGCCGCGCCCCGCGGCAAGGGCAAGAGGGTAGACACCAAGGTTTGCCCGTAGGCCACTAAACCAAGTTCCCGCGCCGTGCGCGGATAAAATGAGTACTACCCTCTTAACTCCCTTTTCCCTTTGTTTCTTAGCTTGACGCAGACCAGAGACCGGCGACCGCTTCGAAAAGGAGAACGGCAGTCGGCCTACCCTTACACGCTGACAAGGGTCTCTTCTGCGTCAGACAGCGCGTGCCACACTGCAATCGCAGGCGTAATCTTTGGGCGGCATAGCCGTGCCGCCCTCTGCGTAGGCTTTTTGATATGTGCAGCAGTACGCTGTCTGTGAATTGCGCATATTTTGCGAAAGAAACGCTGTGGTAACCCGACTGCCGTTCCCCTTTTCGCAGCGGTCACATATAGGAAATTGGCGCCAGACTAACAAGCAAAGGAAACTGGAGTCCCAAGAGGATAGTACTCATTTAATCCGCGCACGGCGCGGGAACAAGGTTTAGTGGCCTACGGGCAAACCTTGGTGTCTATCCTTTTGGACCTCCCAGCCAAAGGTTGGCTCCCATTCTATATGCTTTAGCAAGTAGTAAAATTCAAATTTGCACAGAAAGGAGAACCGTCCATGCGCGCAGACGTATTCTGTAACGACAACCCAATCGGCACGATCGACTGGACCCCGGACGCCTGCGGCGTGCAGGTCGATCTCGACTGCGCCGTCTGCGGGGACGAACTGCTGCGCTGCTATGCGGTTGTGAACGGAAACATCCTGCGGGTCGGTCTGCCTGCACCGGAGCATGGCCGTCTGCGCCTGCGCCGGCCTCTCTCGCGGCAAATGCTGCATGAGACTGGCTGTGAGGGGGAACCCGAGCGGTTCTATCTCGCGTCTGCGCCGGAGCCTTTGCCGCAGAGCAATGCGCCGCCTAAGCCGCCGCTTGTCACCGGAGATACGGTCCTGGACGCGCTTTTATCCAGCGAAAACGTGCAGATTCAGCCGACCGAGACCGGACTGCGTCTGCAATGCCCGTTTGACCCGAAAAAGCCGTTCGCGCTGGCACCGGCGTTTGTACTTTGCCGCACAGAAGGAAACACGGCAGTTCTGGAATGGAAAAAGGACGCAGCCGATGCGGCTGCGTCCTCTGAAAAGGCGTAACTTTACTTTACGATGGTCTTGGCCTCCATGTAGTAGCGCTTCTCGTGCGCCTCACCCATGGAGAAGGTCTTGCGCGGCAGAACGCCGTCGAAAACAACGCCGCGGAACAGGTCGTTCTTGGCGATATCCGGCAGGATGAAGCCGAGGTTGCCCGGCTTTTCCGCCAGCGAAACAACAACGTCCGTGCCGTGGATGTAGTCGATCTTCGCGGAGGTGTGGGTCTCAAGATAAGCGTCCAGACCGGTCTGGATGGTAGCGACCGGAATGGCCCACTTCGGGTTCTCGACAATGAACACGCCCGACTTGTTCGCCGAGCAGAACGGGAAGAAGTGCGCGTTCTCACTCTTGGGAGCCTCGTCGGCAACGTAAGCCTTGCAGCCCTCGCCGTTGTAGAAGTCGGTCAGAGCACCGAGCAGCTCATCGGCGTCTACGCCGAACAGGGCACGGTGGATCGGCTCGATGATCAGGCTTTCGTCATGGATGTTGACAACCTCAACGAGTGCAAAACGTGCCGGATGGTTCTCCTGCTCCTCTGCAGTCAGGCCCTTCTTGACCTCTTCCCAGTACGCCTTTGCGGTGGCCATGGAGTGGTTGCCATCGCCTACTGCATACGGCAGCAGCGCCTGTGCGTCCGTGCAGCCGTACTTCTTGTTGAAGGTCTCGCGGTCGCAGAGTGCTTCGAGCTTGGCCTCGATGGCCTCGGTTTCCGGACCGTTCGGCAGGAACCAGCCGGTGATATGGCCGCCGTTCTGCATCAGGTCGGTATCGTACAGCTTGTCATAAGAGGCGGTCTGCTCGAACAGCGGCTCGATGATCTGACGGTCGGGATCGTCGATCAGGATCATGATGTGCGGCAGCTCCAGGCATGCGCCCTGACGAACCTTGAGACGGGGCGGAATACGCTCGACAACCGTCTTTTCGGTCGGGCGGATGAGCGATGCGGAACCGGGCGTGTATTCATACGCTTCCAGATCGACCGACAGCACGATGCCGCGGCGCGGGCACGAGCCGCCGGACCAGCGCTCGGTCAGCACGACGCCGGCGGGCAGGGTGCGCAGCGTGCCGTCCTGCACATACTGCTGCATGGTCTGATGGATTTTCTCCGTGCGGGCAGCAACGTCCGCGTCCTCCAGATAAACCTCCGGCAGGGTCAGACGCAGGGTAGAGGGCGCGTCACCGACGGTCTTGTCAGTCTCGGCCCAGTAGTCCGGCTGAGAGGTGTACTGGTCGCAGGCGATGACTGCCCACTTGGACAGATCCACGCCTTCACGCGGAAACATGATCTCGGGAATACGAGTGCAGCGATTAGCCATAATTATCCTTCCTCCAGTAGAAGTAGTGTGGAATGCCTCTATTATAGCAGACAAATCCCGAGTACGGCACTCGTTTTTCAAAAATAAATGTCGGTTTGCAGAAAAAACTTTATTTGCTTGACGAAAGTATGGGGATGTTGTACAATATAATATAGGTTTGGTTGCGAAATTTGTATAAAAATACAATCGTAAAAACGGAGGAAAACCCATGGTTAAATTCAAGGCTATCGGCGTTTCGGAGGGTCTGGCGAAGGCAAAGGCTCTCGTGATCAAGGAAGAAGATCTTTCGGTGGTTAAGGAGACCGTTGCCGATGCGGAAGCCGAATGCAAGCGCGTTCTCGACGCAGTGGAAAAAGCCAAGCAGCAGATCGAAGTGCTGCGTGACGATGCGGAAAAGAATATCGGTGCGGCTGAGGCGGAAATTTTTGACGCGCATCTGATGATGCTCGACGACCCTGATTTTGTCGAGGGTATGACAAACATTGTAACGGATGAGAAGGTTTGCGCGGAGTACGCGTGCTTTGTCAACTGCGAGAACTTTCAGGCGATGTTCCGCGCACTCGACGACGAATATATGCAGGCGCGTGCAGCAGACATCGGTGATATCTCGCAGCGGGTCATTAAGAATCTGAAGGGCATTGCGGATAACGCGATCGACACGATCACCGAGCCGTGCATTATTGTGGCGAACGACCTTACGCCGTCCGACACGGCGAAGATCGGCGGCAAGCCGGTTGCCGGTTTTATCACGAAGATCGGCGGCCGCACGAGCCATTCGGCGATCATGGCGCGTTCGATGGGCATTCCGGCGATTGTCGGTGCCGGCGAGAAGGCGGACGAGATCGCGGACGGCGACCTGCTGCTGATCGACGGCGCGGCAGGCGAAGTCGTGGCGCAGCCGGATGAGCAGACGCTTGCCGACTTTGCGGAGCGCCAGAAGGCCGATGCGGCGCATCGTGCCATGCTCGCGCAGTACAAGGATAAGGAGGGCGCGACCTCGGACGGCCGCCGTGTAATTATCGAGGGCAACATCGGTACGCCGGATGACGCAGTCCGCGTAGCGGAGCTTGGCGGTGAAGGCGTCGGTCTGTTCCGCTCGGAGTTCCTGTTCATGGATCGTACCGACCTGCCGAGCGAGGAAGAACAGTTCGCCGCCTACAAGAAGGCGTGTGAGATCATGCAGGGCAAGCCGGTTATCATCCGCACGCTGGACATCGGCGGCGACAAGGAAGTGCCCGCACTGGCGCTGGAGAAGGAACAGAATCCGTTCCTCGGCTACCGCGCGATCCGCATTTGCTTGAATCAGCCGGAGCTGTTTCTGATTCAGCTTCGCGCGCTGCTGCGTGCCGCGCAGTACGGCGATCTGCGCATTATGTTCCCGATGATTTCGTCGGTGGATGAGGTGCGTGGTGCAAAGCAGGTGCTCGAGCAGGCGAAGGACATGCTGACCGCGGAAGGTGTACCCTTCAACCCGAACGTCAAGGTCGGCATTATGGTCGAGATTCCGGTGGCGGCTGTCTGCGCGGATGTACTGGCGAAGGAGGTTGACTTCTTCTCGATCGGCACGAATGACCTGATTCAGTATTCCTGCGCGGTGGACCGCATCAACGAGAAGATTTCCTATCTGTACCGTCCGCTGCATCCGGGCGTGCTGCGCCTGATCGCCATGACGGCCAAAGCAGCGAACGAGAACGGTATCGAAGTCGGCGTATGCGGCGAGATGGCAGGCACGGCCGGCATGGCGCCGGTGCTGTGCGGTCTCGGCGTGACCAATCTGTCCATGTCGGCATCCGCAATGCTGGCAGCAAAGGCAGACCTTGCAAAGCACTCCTACGACGAATGCAGGGAACTGGCTGACAAGCTGCTCGCGTGCGCAAGCGCGTCTGACGCAGAGCGTATTTTCACGGACTGGAGAGAGTCCTGAGCAAGAGTAAAAAGCCGCCGTTTCCCTGTGAAGCGGCGGCTTTGCACTGTTCGGATGGATAGAACTTGACTTGTATCGGAAAACGGATATCGCTTATCAGGATAACAAGCATTATCTGAGCAAATCCATGTCGTTTTCCTCGCCCGGTGCGACGCCTGTTTTGTTTTGGGCGCAAGCGCGAACGGCTGGATGAAATGGAAAGACAAGTGCGGCAGAACACTTGATGAGCTGTTCCGCAGACAGGCAGAGAAAGCATAAGTAAAGGGACACGGAATGATTCTGTGTCCCTTTTTTCGCAGGAAAGAGAAGCGTTTAGCCCTGGTTTGCCATATTCTGCTCGTAGGATTCGATCATCTTCTTCACCATCTGACCGCCTACGGAGCCGGCCTGACGGCTGGTCAGATCGCCGTTATAGCCCTGCTTGAGGTTTACGCCGACCTCCTTTGGCGTTTTTTCACCTCAAAACATACACTATTTTGCACATAGAACGCACTCATTTACATAAGAGAATCGTCTGCTTTGCACAGACGGTTTTCTTTTGCCTAAAATAGTAAAAGAAAGGAAAAACAATGCAGACCATAGCAATCGTGAACCAAAAGGGCGGCGTGGGAAAAAGCACTACGGCGGTCAATCTGGGCGCAGGACTGGTGCGGCAGGGCAAGCGCGTGCTGCTCATCGACGCAGACAGTCAGGCAAATCTGACCGAAATGCTCGGCTGGCAGCAACCGGACGAGTTATCGCCCACGCTGGCCACCATGCTGGAGCGCATCATCTCCGACTGCCCCATCGAGCCGCAGGCCGGTATCCTGCACCATACAGAGGGGATGGACTTACTGCCTGCCAATATCGAACTGTCCGGCCTGGAGGTGTCCCTTGTGAACACCATGAGCCGTGAAACCGTACTCCGCACCTATCTGAACGAGGTCAAGCGGCAGTACGACTACATTCTGGTGGATTGCAGTCCGTCACTCGGTATGCTGACACTGAACGCGCTGACGGCGGCGGATCGGGTCATTATCCCGGTGCAGTCGCACTACCTACCCGTCAAAGGTTTGGAACAGCTTCTCCGCACAGTGAGCAAGGTACAGCGCCAGCTCAATTCCAATCTGAAAATCAGCGGTATCCTCATCACCATGACGGAGAGCCGCACCAACTTCTCTAAGGAAATCAGTCAGCTTGTGCGAAATGCCTACGGCAAGGCGATACGGGTCTACGACACCGAAATACCGCGCGGTATCAAGGCGGCTGAAATGAGCGCCAGAGGCACCAGTATTTTCAGCTTTGACCCGCGCAGTCCCATAGCGACCGCCTATGAGAAATTTACAAAGGAGGTGCTGGAGCATGAAAAGCGCCGCGAAAAATATCCAACTCGCCAGCTATGATGACCTGTTCAAGACAGACGAGGAACGGCAGGCGGACGCGCAAGAGCGCATACAGAACCTTCCACTGGACAAGCTGGAACCATTCCCGAACCATCCGTTCAAGGTGATAGACGATGATAAAATGCTGGAAACAGTTGAGAGTATCAAGGAACGGGGTGTTTTGGTTCCCATTCTGGTACGACCGAAAAATGACGGCAATTTTGAAATCGTATCTGGACACCGCCGTCATCACGCCAGCCAGCTTGCGGGTCTGACCGAGATTCCTGCCATCGTGCGGGAGATGGACGATGATACTGCAATCCTGCTCATGGTGGATAGCAACTTACAGCGTGAGGAGCTGTTACCGTCTGAAAAAGCCTTTGCCTATAAGATGAAGCTGGACGCGATGAAACGACAGGGACAACGGACGGATTTAACTTCCGCCCAAATTGGGCGGAAGTTCGATGGCAAAGAATCAAGAGAACTCTTAGCAGAACAAGTAGGTGAAAGTCGTAATCAGATTTCACGCTTTATTCGCCTAACTAACCTTGTCCCCAACCTGTTAGACCGTGTGGATAACAAGACGATGGCATTCAATGCCGCTGTGGAGGTGTCATACCTCACCGAGCCGGAACAGCTTATGCTTTGCGATGCTATCGAGCGCGAGGAGTGTACGCCTAATCTCAGTCAGGCCAAGCGGCTCAAACAGTACAGTCAGGACGGAAAACTGGACGAGAATGTGATGGATGCCATTATGACCGAGGAAAAACCCATCGAAGACAAGCTGGTGCTGAAAGGTGATGTGCTGGCGAAATATTTTCCCAGAACTTATACGCCGTCACAAAAACAGAAGATTATCGTCAAGCTGCTGGAGGACTGGCACAAGCGGCAGCTTCGGCAGCAGGAGCGTTAGGCTTTGCATGGGTTTTCCCCTTACAATCCCTTTTCCTAACTAAGCCGAAAGAGAGAAGAAAACTACTGTGCCGAGAAAGAATATTCTTCTTTCGGCTAAGTAAATCCAAGGAGGTCTGAGCGTGAACGAGCAAAATCAAGTCAATGAAGGCTATACCATCATCGAAAGCATGACAGTCGGCAATGCCCGATTCGTCATTGGTGAGAACCTGAACAATCCAGCCGCGCCCTATGTCACATGGCAGGCGAACATCAAAAACGCCCCGGATAATTTCTTCTGGGGACACTACTGTGCGACCAAACTGGGTGCAGTTGCGGACTTCGGCAGGCGTATCACGGAAGAAGCCGAATTTCTCCGTGAACGGGCAAAATCCAAAGCGCCGCAGATACCAGAACGAGGTGATGAACGATGAGCAGACACGATGCAAACCGCCTGACCTACGATGAGGTGACGATTTTCGGCGTACCGGCTCTGTTCACCGACCTGCGTGTTGACCGCTCTACCGTGCCGGATGGCGTGTACCGCTACGAAGTCCGGTACAGCGACGAATACGGCGGTGAGCCGGTAGAACTGGCACGCGGTATCCTGGTGGACTTTTTCGGCACCGTCCTGACGCGGGAGCCAATCCAGTTACCCATCAGCGGCGGTCTGGAACTGAACGATGGTGATTTGGATTTCGAATCCGGCTGTTTCTCTCTGGCAGAGTTTCAGCAGGAATATCCCGTCAGCGAGAAACAGGTCATCGACTTTTTCGTAGCCGATGACACTGTGCTGCACGACCTCTGTTACTCCCAGACCGAGGAGCAGGACAAGGTCACCGGCTGTATCGGACATCTGCGCGGTGACTTTGGCAGCGGCAAGCAATTCTTTACGACTTGGTGGCCGCACCAGAATGATATGCTGAACACACCGGAGTTCAAGACGGATATTGACCGCACCGTGAATTGGCTGAGAGAACAGCCGGATTCCCCGCTGCGGGACTTTGACACCATGAAACGCTGCTGTACTTGCTATCAGCAAAGCTGCGCCATCAAAGATGCTATTCTTCCGTCCTGCGCGTTTCTGGTGGAAAGCAAGCAGTATGCGTATATGCTGCGCTGTACACCGACAAAGGGCGAATACAATTTCTATATGTATTGCTATCAGCGTGATACCTTTGAGAAATACCGCGCACAACTGAAAGCCAAAGCGCGCTCCCTTGCTAAGAAGCGAGCGGAGCCGGAGCGATAAGTCATATCGCCTTTGAATAGCTATAAAGTTTTTACGGTTAGACCAGAAAAACTCATTGCATATCCTGGTTTTTCTGGTTATACTAATAGCTATAGGGGAGGCGATATCATGATTAACAGACCGGACTATATTGAAGCTATCGAGCCGTTTATTGATAAACCGCTTGTCAAGATACTGGCTGGCGTTCGCC
The DNA here is from genome assembly GCF_014648015.1 of Butyricicoccus faecihominis. Classification (NCBI taxonomy): domain Bacteria; kingdom Bacillati; phylum Bacillota; class Clostridia; order Eubacteriales; family Butyricicoccaceae; genus Butyricicoccus; species Butyricicoccus faecihominis. The sequence goes on along the minus strand of NZ_BMQH01000003.1, from coordinate 197,003 downwards.
GCTGCGGCAAGTCTACCATTTTTGAAATGCTGAAAGAAGAATTTCTGCGCCGTGGCATATCCGAGGACCATATTATCTCCAAGCGATACACAGAGATGGACATTCCTGAAAATATCACCGCCAAGCAGATGTATGATGAACTGGTTGAAGCTATGCAAGGAAAAGGCCATTGCTACCTTCTGCTGGACGAGATTCAGGAGATTGACGGATGGGAAAAAGCGGTCAACAGTCTGCTGGAGGGTGCAGATGCCGACATCTATGTAACCGGCTCCAATTCCAAACTGATGTCCAGCGAAATCTCAACCTATCTGACAGGGCGCTATGTTTCTATTCCCGTCTATACGCTGTCGTTCAAGGAGTATCTGGACTTTAAGGCAGGCAGCACTCTATCCCGAAGGGAACTGCTGGAGGAATATATTCGCTTTGGCGGTTTTCCCATCATTGCGCTGAGTGAGTATGATGAGCAGAGTGCCTATCAGATCGTCAACGGTATTTATCACACCGTGGTTTCCCGCGATATTGTAAAGCGCCACCGTATCAACAAGCAAGACCTTTTTGATCGCGTGGTGAAATACATCATTGAGAATATGGGCAAGACCTTTTCGGCCAACTCTATCTCTACTTTTCTCAAAAGTGAGCACCGTAAGGTTTCGGTGGAGAGCATTTACAATTATCTGCGCTGGTTGGAGCAGGCGTTCATCATTTATCCATGCGAACGCTATGACCTGCAAGGCAAGAGCATTTTGAAAACGCAGGAGAAGTATTATCTTTCCGATGTATCGCTCAAATATGCTCTGCTGGGCTATAACCGAAAGATGCTGGATGGTGCGATGGAAAACATCGTCTTTCTGGAATTGAAGCGCCGCGGTTACGATGTTTTTATCGGCAAGAACGATACGAAGGAGATCGACTTTGTAGCAACGCGCCGTGACGAAAAGATTTATGTGCAGGTCTGTGTCCAGATTCCGGCAACTTCAGACCGAGAGGTCGGAAATCTGATGGAGATTCGTGACCATTATCCTAAATATGTCGTTACGCTCAACGAAATGGATACCGGCATTGAAAACGGTATTAAAATCGTTCATCTTGTCGATTTCCTGCTTGCCGAAACATGGTGAGTAATACTTCCATATCGTAAAATTAAATCATCCGCTGAAAGCAGTCCATAAGGGCTGCTTTTTTCATACCTTTGGAAAGGAGGACAACACATTTGCCAACCAAATTTCAGTTCATCACCGAACTGTACGACCAGACCGTGCGAAGCGTCACCAGCAGCTATAAAAGCTGGACAGGCTTTCTCCGTGCGGCCTGCTATAACTACAAATGCCCGTTTGATGAGCAAATCCTGATCTATGCCCAGCGCCCGGACGCAACTGCCGTTCTGGAAATGGAACGCTGGAACCGGCAGTTTGGCCGCTGGGTCAATCGCGGTGCAAAAAGCATTGCCGTGTTCGGTGACGATGGACAGCATCTGTTGAAACTCTACTTCGATGTGTCGGATACGCACGAATCCCGATTTGCCCATCCGCTGCCGATCTGGACAATGCAGCCTGCCTTTGAACCGGCTGTCATCGAAACGCTGGAAGCCACCTTTGGCAACCTTGCCGAGAAAGAAAATCTCGCAGAGGCGGTGCGCTCTGCCAGCCATAACGCCGTGGCGGATAACATCACGGACTATCTGCATGACCTACTGGATTGCCGCGAGGACAGTCTGCTGGAAGAACTGGACGACCTCAATCTGGAGGTATTCTACCGGGATGCACTGGAAGTCAGCGTGTCCTATATGCTGCTGACCCGTCTGGGCCTGCGGGCAGATGATTACTTTTCACCTGATGAATTCGGCCACGTCTATGAGTTCAACACGCACATGACCATCAACGCCCTTGGCATCGCTACCAGTGACATCGCAGAAATGGGACTGCGTGAAATCAGCCGAACCGTCATGCAGGCTCAGCGAGAGCAGTTATTTGCAAAGGACAGCAAAAACCGGTATGATTCCAATACCGAACGAAATATTGACGCTGAAAGGAGCGATGAACATGGAAATCACCTATCACGAGCAGAACGGCTTTCAGATTCCGAACCTGCTGCTTCCGCAGGAGCCGGAAGTCCATCTGGGCAAGTACGCGGAACTGCGGCGGCAGTACCTCAAGCAGCACCGCCGCGTGCTGTACACCAACTTGAAAACGAGCTGTCGGCTGACGGAACATCTGGCGGAGATCGAGCAGACCGCGCAGAGGATGGTAGCACAGGCCGTGGCGCAGATGGCGAAAGCCGAGGGCGTGACGGAGGAGTTGAAAGCGACCGATCCGCTGCGCTGGACGGGTCTGATGAACAATCTCCGGCACAGCGCGGAGGAGCAGGTACTGAACGATCTGATTTACAGCTAAACAAAACCAACGAAAGCGCCGCAGCCACCGAATTTCCTTCCTTTCTGGATACCCACCTCATTGAAGCGAACCTGCTGGACGACGGCGGGCGCAAGCACAAGCGGCAGGAGATTTTTGAGTATTTCCAGAGCCACAAGAATCTTGCAGAACGCACAGAGTTCTTGAAAAACAGCTACAACGATATATGGGTGGAAGTCATGACCGACGGCATTCGGACAGGCTACCACGCCGAAAAAGACGGACTTTTGATGTGGGAGGGTAGCTACCTCTCCCGTACTTCGGAGTCCGTTTTTTCGTGGTCAGTCATTACCGAAATGACAGAAAATCTTATTGAACGCGGCGAGTATAAGATCAAGCTGGGTCTGCAAAATGCCCCTGTCATGGCAGAGCAGCTTGCCCTGTTCGATATGGGCGGTGATACGCTGGTGTATGAGATACCCGAGGGTGAGGTGTCCGGCGTTCCTACATCCGCACGCACGGTGTCGCAGGAGGTCATTGACCAAGTACTCTGCACAGGCGGAAATGAGCCCAACAGCGCGGAGCGTATCGCCATATTTTATATGCGGGAACGGCCAGAGCAGGAAAATGAAGAGTTTTTGCGCCGGGAGTTTGGCACGGAAAATGGGCGCGGCATTGAATATGAAGGCCGCAAATATGCCGTGTGGTTCATGGAAGATGGCATCCATCTTGCTCAAGGTGACAGTATCCGCACCGGGTACAGCAAAACTGTGGTCACATGGGAGCAGGTTTCAACTCGTATTTTGGAACTGCTGGAGGTAGGTACTTACCTGTCGGCGGCAGAGTTGGAGCAGGCCTCGGACAAGGTGCTGCACGAAGCAATGGAAGCTCTGCTGATGACCGCCCGTGACCTGAACGAAGAAGGGCGCGCACAGGGCCTATTCCCACAGACATTGGCGATCCATGACCAACACAAGGGCTATCCAGAACTGAACGACGATATGGTGGCGTTTGCAAAAAACGAAGGCGGATTGCAGACGCTCTCACAGGAATACCACAATTTTCTCGATGCCTATGCCGCAGATCAGAGTATCACGAGATTCCACTTAAGCGGTTATAACACACACCGTATCGGCGTTGTGCTGGACGGTCTGAACCTGCCGGAGCGCCACTTCACCGCACAGCCAAACTTCCTGCGCCAATGCAAAATGTTCATCACGCAGGATGAAATTGACCGATATTTTCTTCGTCAGTCCACAGATACCAGACTGGCAGTTTACTCGCATTTCTGCAATTCTAACGATACAGCCGAACACCAAAAGTTTATCAAATCCCTTTTTGGCGAGTACAGCGGTTCGGCTATGGATGGTTATGATTACGAGGAAACGCACGCGGGCATTAGAATGCGCCGCCGCTATGCACGCAAGAACTATGATGAAGTCAAGCTGACAATCCCCAAGGTGGTCAAAGAGTACGAGCAGCTGATTGCACAGAAGCGGTTTCCCGGCGAGGATGCTATCGCACAAATCCCGAAATATGAGCGTGGACAGCTGGCACGAATTGTTTATCACGGTTTTTACAATGCGCCTGACGATGTTCCGCGGCCCTATCCCAAAAGTGCGGATTTCTACGAAGCTGTCCATGCTATCGAAGCACAGCTCCCGGATAGAGCAAAAGCGGCTGAGATGCTGGCGGCGTTAACCTCTCGGTTGGACAGCCTGGACGAGAATGACCGGTATTTCGATTCCGTCCGCCGCGCAAAAGAGCGGCTTTCGGAGTATGTGGACGGCACTTTCAGCCTGTTCAACCATCGGCACGATACGCCACAGCAGGAACAAGCTGAATTTTCTGCTGAACCCGAACCCGTGCCGCAGGAAATCCCACCGACTATCGAAGCGGAGCAGCCGCAGACAGACGAACCCACTGTAGTACTTACGCCGCTGAGAAAGAAAAAGCAAAACGCGCTTGCCTATCCGCTGGACGCAAACGGCAGCAACTATCGCATCACCGATGACCATATCGGAGAGGGCGCGCCGCTGGAGCGTTTTCAGCGCAATTTGGATGCGATTCGCACACTGAAAACCGTGGAAACGGAGAACCGCGCCGCCACATCAGAGGAACAGGCGGTGCTGGCACAGTATGTGGGCTGGGGCGGTCTTGCCAATTTCTTCGACGGAAAGAACCCGCGATACAGCGAGTTGAAAAACCTGCTGACCGATGAGGAATACACTGCCGCCCGTGAATCCACGCTTACGGCATTTTACACGCCGCCTGCGGTGATTCGCAGTATTTACACCGCACTGGGACAAATGGGCTTCACACAGGGCAACATTCTGGAGCCGTCCTGCGGCATCGGCAATTTCCTCGGTATGCTGCCGGAAAGCATGAGCGGCAGTAAGCTCTATGGCGTGGAGCTGGACGACCTCTCCGGCCGCATTGCCCGCCAGCTTTATCAGAAAAGCAGTATTGCGGTACAGGGCTTCGAAAAAACCGCCTTCCCAGATAACTTTTTTGACATTGCCATCGGCAATGTTCCCTTCGGCCAGTTCCATGTAGCGGATAAACGCCATGACCGGCTGAATTTCCCCATCCATGAGTATTTCATCGCAAAGGCTCTCGATGAGGTCAGACCGGGCGGCGTCATCGCCGTTGTGACCTCCAGCTACACGATGGACAAGCGCACCGCCAGTGCCCGTAAATACATCGCACAGCGAGCGGAGCTGCTGGGTGCGATCCGACTTCCCAACAATGCGTTCAAATCCGCGGCAGGAACCGAGGTCGTTTCAGACATCCTGTTCCTCCAAAAGCGTGAGCGTATGGTGGACATCGAACCAGAATGGGTACACCTTGCCACCAACGATAACGGCATTCAGATGAACAGCTACTTTATCGACCACCCGGATATGATCTTGGGCGAGATGAAGATGGTGTCCGGGCCGTTCGGCCCCACGCCCACCTGCGAGCCGTACCCGGAGCAGCCGTTGGAAGCACTGCTGGCGGAGGCCGTTCAAAATATCCACGGCGAGATCACCGCCTATGACCGGGAGGAAGAACTGGAGGGTGAGGATCATTCCGTTGAGGCTGATCCCGCTGTCCGCAATTTTTCCTATACACTGGTGAACGGGCAAATCTACTACCGTGAAAACAGCCGCATGAACCCGGTGGAGGTATCCAAGACGGCGGAGAGCAGAATCCGCGGCATGATCGAGCTGCGGGACTGTGTGCGGACGCTGTTGGAATACCAGACCGAGGACTATCCCGATGAAGAAATCAAGGCGCAGCAAGCCAAGCTGAATGCCCTCTACGATGCCTTCACCTGGAAATACGGACTCATCAATTCCCGCGGCAACGCCATCGCCTTCGATCAAGACAGCTCCTATTTTCTGCTGTGCTCACTGGAAATTCTGGACGAGGATCGGAACCTGAAAAGGAAGGCAGACCTGTTCACCAAGCGCACCATCCGCAGTCACAAACCCGCTGAAAAGGTAGATACAGCGGTGGAGGCGCTGGCGCTGTCCATTGGCGAAAAGGCCCATGTGGATATGGACTATATGGGCAGGCTCACCGGCAAGGATGAGGAAACGCTGTTTTCTGACCTCAAGGGCGTGATTTTTTTGAACCCCGCTTATACCGGCGAGAACGATGGGCATGAGAAATACCTGCCCGCAGACGAGTATCTTTCTGGCAATGTGCGTCAGAAATTGGCGGTTGCCCAAGGCAAGGCAGAACAGGACCCGCAGTATCAGATCAACGCCGAGGCATTGGCGCAGGTGCAGCCCACCGACCTCACTGCCAGCGAGATCTCCGTCCGGCTGGGCGCTACATGGCTGGACACCGAATATGTCCGCCGGTTTATCTTCGAAACGTTGGGAACACCCCGCAGCGCCCAGTGGAGCATGAAGGTCCACTATTCCGGCATCACCGGTGAATGGCGCATCGAAGGCAAGAGCAAGGATCGCGGCAATGTCAAGGCCATCAGCACCTACGGCACACAGCGCATCAACGCCTATGAGATCATCGAGGACACCTTGAATTTGAAGGATGTCCGTGTTTTCGATTATCAGTATGACCCGGATGGGCGGAGGGCCGCCGTCCTCAATAAAAAGGAAACCGCCATTGCCCAGAGCAAGCAGGAACTCATTAAAGAGGCTTTTGCCGAGTGGATTTGGAAAGACCCTGACCGGCGCGAGGCCATCTGTAAGAGCTACAATATTCTGTTCAACAGCAACCGTCCCCGTGAGTATGATGGCAGTCACATTAGCTTTTCAGGCATGAACCCGGAGATCACGCTCCGCAAGCACCAGGTCAACGCCATCGCGCACATTTTGTACGGTGGAAATACCTTGCTTGCCCATGTGGTGGGCGCCGGCAAGACGTTTGAAATGGTCGCGGCGGCGATGGAGTCAAAGCGGCTGGGCCTGTGTCAAAAATCTCTCTTTGTGGTGCCCAACCACCTGACAGAGCAGTGGGCCACTGAGTTTTTGCAGCTCTATCCAGCAGCGAACATCCTTGTCGCTACCCGCAAGGATTTTGAAACCAAAAACCGCAAGAAATTCTGTGGCAGGATCGCCACCGGCGACTACGATGCCGTTATTATCGGGCACAGCCAGTTTGAGAAGATCCCCATGAGTGTAGAGCGCCAGCGGGCCATTCTGGAACAGCAGATCGACGAGATCATGGTGGGGATTTCCGATGCCAAGCGAGAAAAAGCCGAGAACTTCACCATCAAACAGATGGAGAAAACCAAGAAGGGCCTGCAAGCCAAGATCGACAAGCTGAATGACCAGAGCCGCAAGGACGATGTGGTCACCTTTGAAGAACTGGGCGTTGACCGTATCTTCATTGACGAGTCGCACTATTTTAAGAACCTTTTTTTGTACACGAAAATGCGGAATGTGGGCGGTATTGCCCAGACCGAGGCGCAGAAAAGCTCAGACCTCTTTATGAAGTGCCGCTACCTCGACGAGATCACCGGAGGGCGCGGCATTGTCTTTGCCACCGGCACCCCCATTTCCAACAGCATGGTGGAGCTTTACACCATCCAGCGGTATTTGCAGATGTCGGCGTTGGAGGAGCAGGGCTTACAGCACTTCGATAGCTGGGCGGCGAACTACGGCGAGACCGTCACCGCAATCGAGTTGTCCCCGGAGGGAACCGGCTACCGGGCAAAGACACGGTTTGCCAAGTTTTATAACCTGCCGGAGTTGATGAGCGTATTCAAAAATGTGGCGGACATCCAGACGGCGGATATGCTCAAGCTGCCCGTGCCGGAGGCGCATTACCACAACATCGCCCTGAAACCCTCCGAGTATCAGAAAGAGATCGTGGCGTCGCTGGCGGAGCGCGCTGAGAAAGTCCGCAACCGCGAGGTGGACAGCAGCGTGGACAATATGCTGCTCATCACCAACGATGGCCGAAAGTTGGCGCTGGATCAGCGGCTGGTCAACCCCATGCTCCCCAGCGATCCCAACAGCAAAGCCGCCAAGTGCGCGGAAAATGTGTTTGAGATCTGGCAGCGCACCGCTGGCCAACGCTCCACGCAGATGATCTTCTGCGACCTGTCCACCCCAAAGGATGACGGCACTTTCAGCGTTTATGATGATATTCACGCAAAATTGCTGGAATTGGGTATTCCCGAAAACGAGATCGTCTTCATCCACAACGCTAAAAGCGAGGTGCAGAAGAAAGACCTGTTCGGCAAGGTGCGGAGCGGTCAGGTGCGTATCCTGCTGGGCAGCACCCAGCGCATGGGTGCCGGCACCAACTGTCAGCAGAAACTCATCGCTTTGCACCACCTCGACTGCCCGTGGCGTCCGTCCGACCTTCAGCAGCGGGAGGGGCGCATCATCCGGCAGGGCAACGAAAACCCGGAGGTAGACATTTACAGCTATGTCACCGAGGGTACCTTCGACGCCTATCTTTACCAGCTTGTGGAGAGCAAGCAGAAATTTATCAGCCAAATCATGACCAGCAAATCGCCTGTCCGCTCCGCCGAAGATGTGGATGAGCAGGCGCTTTCTTATGCCGAGATCAAGGCACTGGCCAGCGGCAACCCCATGATTAAAGAAAAAATGGACTTGGACATTGAAGTTTCCAAGCTGAAGCTGCTGAAAGCCAACCATCTTTCTCAGAAATACGCGCTGGAGGACGCCATCAGCAAGGGCTTTCCGAAACAAATCGCGGAAACGCAGGCGCGGATCGCCGGGTATGGCGCGGATATTGCCACGGTCAAGGAGAATACCCATCCCAATGGGGACGGCTTCTCTCCGCTTACGCTGGCGGGCGTCACCCATGCCGACAAGAAAGAGGCGGGCGCGGCGCTGCTGACCATGTGCCAGACGATGCTCTCCCCGGAGGCGACACAGGTCGGCAGCTATCGCGGTCTGACGCTGGAGCTGGCGTTCGACACCTTCGCGCGGGAATACCGCCTGACCATGATCGGGCAGCTCCGCCACACGGTCACGCTGGGAACCGATGTGTTTGGCAATTTACAGCGCATGGACAATGCGCTGGAGGGGCTGCCCATCAAGGAACAGGCTTGCCGGGAGCAGCTTTCCAATCTGCAAACACAGTTGGAAACCGCAAAGGCGGAGGTACAAAAGCCGTTCCCCCGTGAAGTGGAGCTGAACACCAAAACGGCACGGCTGGAGGAACTGAACGCCCTGCTGAACATGGATAATAAAGCGCCGGAATCGGTGCAGGAAGAAAAATACAAACGCAAGGAGGAACTTGAACGATGAGTACGACCGAAGAACGCGCCCAGACGCTTTATGACAAGGCGCTGACCGAACTGAACACCTATCTGGAGGATATGAAAACCAAACCGCCGCAGGAGATTATCAACAGTGCCTATCAAATCGTGAATAAGCAGGACTTGCTGATGATTTTGGAAAGTGCGGAGCTTACGCCAGCGGAACTCAATGTGCTGAACGAACTGGATCATCCTCTGCAAGTGCTGTATGAGGAATGGCTGCCTGTGGAGGACAGGCACATGGAGGAACTGCGCGATTCTGTGCAGAGCTATCTCGACACTCGCCTGCAATATCGGGCAGAGAAACTGTACGCTGACCCGTCTGTGTTCCGTTACGAAGGCTCGTACTCGGAAGCACGCGAAAAGGGAGAGGTACATCTCTACCGCGCCAACCGAAAACGCGACCGTGCGTGTATCGATGCTTTCACAGAGAATATCAGCGATGCCAACGAAGCGCGTAGGATGCGCGAGTTTGTGCAGGAGTGGACACAGGAATTCGGACATGACCGCTGTAAATTTCTTCTTGGATACACGGTGCAGTGCGCCGACTGGGACGGACGGTACTCTGTTGCATCCAAGCGTGAAGCCGCCAAAACGAACTATCACATTACGCCGGAACATGACCCGTTTTCGGAGTTCCACACGAACGCGCATCCCTGCCTGGTAAACTATGCTTATGAATTGCTGATTGAGCAGGAGCGCGACAAGAAAAAATCCGCACCGAAGCGCGATGAGCCGGAGAGGTGACGAGATGGGGTATCAAGAAAGCTGGCTGTATGTACAGCCGCAGGTGTGTTTTTCTAATCTGATCCGTGCCTACGAAAAGACAGCCAGAACGGATTATTACCGCACGATGGGTGCTGAACCGATGTCCGTTGTCATCCTAAAACGCCCGTTTGGTGAAGTGCCGAAAGGTGTGAAACTTCTCTGGGTATGCGGCGACCGCTGTTTCCATACGCCAGTCGGCGTATTTAACGGCAATCTGAAATCTCCGGCAAAGCTGTGTTTTATTCCGGTGGAACAAGTTCTTGACCCGGATGACTACAGGCTAAAGGGAATCGACCTGAACAGCCGTGCGCCCAGTGAAAATGCCTATATGAAGCGATACAGCGTGAAAGACTACGCAGAGAAAATAAGAAATGACCGAGAACGATAGGAGTTGATTCCATGCCCTATGCAACCAAAGCGCAGATCGAGCGTGCCCGTCAGCCTGACCTGCTGACCTTTCTCCGGCGATACAAGCCGGATGAACTCATTCCCACCGGCCCCGGAGCGTATAAGCTCCGCAGCCACGACAGTTTGAAAATCTCCAACGGAAAATGGTGCTGGTGGTCCCACGATAAAATGGGTGGTGTCAACGCGCTGGAGTATCTGATCAAAGTCGAAAATATGAAATTTCCCGATGCCGTACAGCTTGTCAATGAGCAGTGCGGCTTTTTTGATGCCCGCAAAGTGCAGTCCGCACCTGTCCAAAAGGAAGAAAAGCCAAAGGCGGATTTTCTCCTGCCGGTACGCTTCCAAAACAACAAGCGTGTGACCGCCTATCTGCTTTCACGCGGCATCGACATAGCGATACTCGACTACTGTTTTCAGCATGGCCTACTGTACGAAGCCGCAGACTACCACAATGCCGTGTTTGTCGGCTATGACGGCAAAACACCACGGTACGCTACACTGCGCGGAACGCTCTCCGGCAGCGGCTTCAAGCGGGATGTGACCGGCAGCAGCAAGCAATTCTGCTTTTCCATCACCGGAAAAGGCAATGGAAAACTGAATGTGTTCGAGTGTGCCATTGACGCGCTCTCATATCTCACACAGGTAAAAATGCAGGGTGCGGACTGGCAGCAGGAGTCCGTTCTTTCTCTCGGCGGCGTCTACCAGTCCAGACCGAATGAAACGCCCAAGGTGCCTACTGCTCTGCAAGGTTACCTGAAGCGCCACATCGATGTGCAGGAAATCGTGCTGCGGCTGGACAACGATGCGGTAGGACGCGGCGCGGCCGGTGCTATTTCGCAGGCAATCAGCGACCTGCCCGTATCGGTGGAACTGCCCGCTGAGGGTAAGGACTACAATGAATGGCTCATGCGGCAGAAAGGCATTTCTCCTCGGCAGAGGGCGAGGAACGAGCCGGAACGGTGAGCCGCAGGCGGCTCAAAATTCGGTGTGGCTGCGGCCGCTCCGAATATTTTTGCAAGCATAGCAAAATGACAGCATTTTGCGAAAAGCGCCGTTCGTCACCGAACAGCGCCGCTTGTTAGGGAGTGCCCTAATACCCTAAATTGGAGGAATAACGAATGAAACTCAGAGAACGAAAAATCACCGTCCGTCTAACGGACGCGGAGCGCGATCACCTGTTGGCGCAGGCGGAACTGGCCGGATTGAAAATCGAGCCGTTTGTCCGCAATGTGATCCTCGGCGTGCAGATGCAGCCCCGGCCTAAAGAGGAATGGGCGGAGCTGCTGCGGCAGACCTCCGGCATTGCGAACAACATTAACCAGATCACTAAGCGTGCCAACTCCGGTGAGCCGGTAACGGAGGAAACGCTCCGGCTCATCGCAGATATGCAGGTGCAGATTTGGGACAAGCTCAAATCATTCTGATATGGCCATTACCAAAGTTTTTGCGATTCGGCTAGACTTTAAGCAAACTGTCCGATATGCCGTCAATGAGCAGAAGACCTCACTGGACGACATGATCGACTACGCTGTAAACCCAGATAAGACCGAGCAGCGATTGTTTGAAAGCTGTCTGAATTGCAGCAGCGTGGAAAACGCCAGCCGTGATATGGAGCGCACTAAACGGCGTTACAACAAGACGGGCGGCGTGCAAGGCTATCACATCATTCAGTCGTTCAAGCCGGGTGAGTTGACCCCAGAGCAGACCCATACCATCGGCGTGGAGTTTGCCAAACGGCTGTTCGGTGAGCGGTTTGAGGTGGTCATCGGCACCCATCTGGATAAACATCACTTGCATAACCACATCGCAGTCAATTCTGTGTCCTTTCTGGACGGCAAAAAGCTGCGCTGCAACATGAAAACCTACTTTCAGGAGATACAGAAAATTTCCGATGAACTGTGCCGGGCGCAGGGATTATCCGTCATTGAGCCGAAAGGCAAAGGCAAGAGCCATCAGGAATGGCAGGCGGTCAAATCCAAACAGCCGACCATTCGCGAACAGGTACGACGGGATATTGACGGTATTATCGTCAAGTCGCTAAACTTCACGACTTTTCTGGACGAATTGAGAAAAGTCGGGTATCAAGTTCGCAGCGGCAACCGAAAGCATACCGCTGTCAGGCCGCCCTACGGCAAGAAGTTCATCCGACTGGACAGTCTGGGCGAAAATTACACCGACAGCGCCATTGAGCAGCGGATTTTATCACAGCGTTCATGGAACCGACCCAAACAGTTACCTGTTACACGGCATTACACCTGCAAGGGCAGTTTCAAGAAGTACCCCAAGGTACATGGTTTTCGTGCGCTGTATTTTCACTATGTTTATCTGTTGCGTGGTGCAGCCAAAGGACGCGGTTCCCAAAAGGTCAGCCGGTATCTGCTGGAGGACACGATACAATTTCAAAAATATCTGGCACAGCACAGGTTTCTGGCAGACTACCGAATCGAAACCGCCGAGGAACTGCAATCCACCAAGAATCTGCTCACCGTGCAGCTTGATACCGCTGTGCGGGAGCGAAAACCACTCTACGAAGAAAGGAGGCACGCCGATGAAGAACAGAAAGAGGTGCTGTCGCTGGAGATCAGCACGCGCACCGCCCAGATTAAACAGCTCCGTCGAGAACTGCGGCTCTGCCAGCAGATCGAAGCGGATGCGGAACGGGTGCAGACCCATGTTTACGATGTACAAAATATCAAGAAGGAGGAGCGATACCATGAGTATCGGCAGCGAAACCGCCGAGCAAATGACGCGCGAGGCTATCCAAATCTCCGAAGCAGCAGCGAAGCTGGCCGCACTGGGAGCCAAGAACCTTGCGGCCCTGTGTCTGGCGCTGGCGAACGAGAATCAGAAGCTGCGGGGCAAGACACACATGAACGCCCTGCTTCGCAGCGGTAAGGAACTGCGGGTGTTCGACCTGAAAGAACAGGACTTAGCCGCCTTTCGACGCGAAGCGAAAAAGTACGGTATTCTGTTCAGCGTTATCAAGGACACCGCCAGTGACAGCGGTCATGTGGATATTCTGGCGAAAGCCGAGGATGTTTCCAAGCTGAACCGTGTTTTTGAGCGTTTGCATTACGCCGCACCGGAAAAGCAGCAGACAGAGGATGAGCCGTTAAAAAAAGCAGAGTCCCGTGTTCCGCAAGAGAACAGATCCGCAGAGCGCGGGACTGGCTGGCCGCAAGAGATGATGGAGAGTGAACCGATCTCCATCATCGACCGGATACGGCAGCATAAGAGGCAGTCGCCGCCTCGGCCCGGAAAGGATAAAGAGAGATGAAGAAACCTATCACCATTCTGGCGGTGCTGCTGCTTCTCAGCACCACCGCATTTGCGGCGGAATACCCGTCGCAGGTCAGTTACAGTATGAACAACGGTATTTTCGAGGTGCGGAAAACCTACGAACTGCCGGTCGATCAAGAGCCGTCCATGCAGGCAAAGCAGAGCTTTGAGCAGGACGGTTATTCTTTTACGCTGACCGACCTGCTGCGGCAGGAACTGCCCGAACAGCAGTCCAAAGAGTACACCGAAACCGTGACAGTCAGCAGCGAAAGCAAGGAACTGACCGCTATTCTGCCGCTTCTGGCGGATACCAAGGCAGTCACCACCGAGGAAGGCTTCACTGGCACGCTGAAGCTGGATACCAGTTCCATCACCGTAGAGCCTGCCGGATACAAAAACAATTCGTGGACAGTATCCGCGACCCGCACCTATCCCAATCTCAGCAGCATGGATTTGGAGTACATCCCCAAGACCACGACCGAGAACGGGCGGACGCTGAATTTCTCCACGGTGGACTGGCAGACCGACAACACGGAGAATGTGGACGATGACGCCATCGGAGATCGTTTCTCCGCTATCGTAACCTACACGGGAACCGCGTCCAGCCGCAATGTGACTGGGTATACCGTCACCGCACAATACAGTGGCGAGGTGAAAAAGGTATCGCTGGATAAGGTGCAGTATGTGGCGGTGTTCCACGGCACGCCGCTTGTCGTGCCGGAGGTGGAAGTCGAAGAAGCCCCGACGATGGACTGGCGCTATCTTGCCATTCCGGGCGGACTGATCTTACTCTGTCTTGCCGGTTTTACTGCCGCAAAAATCAAAAACAGGAAGAAAGGAAAGCACGATGATGAAACAATTCTGGACGCAGATTACACCTCTGCCGAGAACGGCAAAGCTGCTGGGGCTGACACTTCTGACAGCGACCGTTCTGACCGCTACCCCGGCGTTGGCTCTTGAGTACACCGAAGCAGACGCAGCCGCAGGCAGCTTCGGCAAGCCGACCAGTGTGGAGCCGGTGACGGTAGTCGGCGGCTCGAACATCTACGAAACTGATGTGAGCAAGAACGCCGCCTATATTCCGCCTGCATTTGGCAGTCCGATGGCGGATATGCCCGGTTCCGGTGAGCGGCTGACTCCCAATCTGCTGACCGGAGGGTATCTGGAAAGCGGCACGGCCAGCAGCGGCACTACTGGCACTGCTACGGTCATGCCGCCCGCCGCAGAAACGCCCTCGAACAGCGGCACTACTTGGCGCAGCGGTTATACTGCTGTGACCAGCAGCCTGTATTACAAGGATGGTTCCCTCGGCACTCTCTCTGCGCCTGCCATTGGACTGAGTGCGAAAATCTATCAGGGTACGGACAATGCCGCCATGCGGAAAGGTGCCGGACACTTTACTGAAACCTCTATCTGGGACGGCAATGTAGCATTTGCCGGACACAATCGCGGCTCCAGCAACTACTTTGGGAAGATCCACACCTTGAAGAATGGCGATACCATCAAGCTGATGACCCAGCTCGGCACGAGAACCTATTCCGTGTATTCGGTGCGAAAAGTATCCGTGAACGATGTGAGCGTGCTGAAACCAACCACGGATAATGTGGTAACGCTGGTGACCTGTGTGATGAATCAGCCGCAGTACCGCTGGTGTGTGCAGGCGCGGCAGAAATAACAGTTGATTTCATGATAAAATACTGATAATATAATGATAGGAGTGATATAATAATTTCATGCGAGGAGGTAGTGTTATGATCAACATCAGACCTGTTTCCGATTTGAGAAACAAATTCCCCGAAATCGAAAAAACGGTCATGGAAACCGGTGAACCTGTTTATCTGACCAAAAACGGTTATGGTTCGATGGTCG
Source organism: Butyricicoccus faecihominis (assembly GCF_014648015.1). Taxonomy (NCBI): domain Bacteria; kingdom Bacillati; phylum Bacillota; class Clostridia; order Eubacteriales; family Butyricicoccaceae; genus Butyricicoccus; species Butyricicoccus faecihominis. The sequence goes on along the minus strand of NZ_BMQH01000003.1, from coordinate 181,580 downwards.
TTATGAGCATTGAGCAGTATTCTGCGCTCACAGATGAAGTAGAACTGAAATTGGATGAAGCAGATCGTATGGCAGATTCCACCGATGTTCGCTACTCCGGCGATGAAGTGTTCAAACGAGTAAGAGGTCGCATTCATGGCAGAAAAGCATTATAAACTGCGTATCCTGCCGCTTTTTGAAGACGACCTGAATGAAATTGTTGATTATATCAGCATTCATCTTCAAAACCCAATCGCCGCAGAAAATTTCGTTGATGCGGTTGAAACGGCGATTTACGAGCGGCTTTCCTGTGCAGAAGCATTTGAACCTTATTCATCTGCTAAAGAGCGCAGGTACCCATACTATCGTATTTCTGTGAAAAACTACACTATTTTCTATGTAGTGATTGGTGATACAATGGAAATTCGCCGTATCATTTACAGCCGCAGAGATTTAGACAAACAGATATAGTCTACCGATCCGTCCTGAACTTTCAGGGCGGATTTTTTGCGATTAGGGAAGGGGAGAGGCACCGAAATCTAATTGATATGTAATAATCTAATAACCACTTCACAGCAGCGCAAGCCTGAACACGGTTTGCGCTGCTGCTGTTTTTCAGGAGGTTTTTATGCGAAAAAGACTGATAGCGATACTTTTGTGTATCTCCACCATGCTGAGCCTTTGCACAGGCTTTGCTTCTGCCGCCAGCAGCACCATCGGCGGTGCGCTGGGCGAGGTGAATATCACCAACGGCGGCTATAAAATGTCCTACCTCAGCATGAACGGCGTTGTCCGTTCCCAGTCCTACACTTACTTCAACTTTAAGTCGGCCAGCGGCGCAATCAAGGAAATCCCGGCCTACTGCATCAATCCTACAACAAAGGGCGTACCGCAATCGGTAAATCCCGGCGAGAGTATCAAATACATTGCCAACGAAGCCAGCAGTGACCCGAAAATCATGGGTATCATTGCTAACGGCTATCCGCACAAAGGTTTATCTGAACTCAAGCTGGATAATAAGCAGCAAGCCTATTACGCTACAAAAATGGCGCTCTGGTGCTACCTGATAGACGATTGGAGTATTGACCGGCTAACACTTAATCCTTCACTGTCCGGTGCAGAAAAGGAGCGCGGCGAGAAAATCCTCGCGGCTGCAAAGAACATCTATAAAAACGGTATCTGGTGGAATCGCGTTCCCCAGCCTACCATCACCGTAACGGCTGACAAGGACTCCGCTTATCCCGTCACCATAGACGGCAAGGAATACTTGCAGCAGGTGTTCACGGCGGATTCGGAAACATGGGTGTGCGATTACGACATCGACATTGCTTTCACCATGCCAGATGAAGTGCCGGAGGGCACCCGTATCGTAGACATGAATAATAACGACATCACCAAGATCAGGACCTCGTCCAATGGTGCCAGCTATGCCGGTCAGTTCAAGGTTCTGTATCCCAAGGACAGCGTAAATGACCAGACCGGCGCGGTGCAGATGTCGCTGCACGCCAATGTCTACAAGTATGCCATCTACTACGCGCTGTGTGCGGAAACCAGCAAATACGGCACTTTGCAGCGGTATATGTGCGACACCGACCCTACTACCGAGATTCGGCAGTCCACTTTCAGCCGCTATTCCGCTGCGCCGTCCGATACCCCGGACGAGCCGGAAACGCCCACTGAAACCACGCTCATCATCAACAAGGTAGAAACCGGCACGAACACACCGCTTTCCGGCGCGACTTTTGAGGTGAAAGCCCCGGATGGAACTGTCCTCGGCAGTTTCGTCACGGATGCAAGCGGCAAGATCATTGTTCCACTGACCCTCTCTGGCCAGTATGCCATCACGGAGAAAGCGGCTCCCAAGTGGCACCTGCTGGGTGCGGAAACCACCAAGACTGTTTCCGTGGACTACGGCAATACCGCGACCGTCACCTTTGAAAATGCGCCTTACGGTAATCTGCGCGTGGACAAGATCGACGCAGACAGCGGCGCTTCTCTCGCCGGTGCGACTGTGGAGATCAAGCATATCGAGAGCGGTGTCACCCAGACCGGCACCACCGACCTCGGCGGCAGCGTGTACTTCGACAAGCTGAAGCCCGGCGCATATCAGGTGCGCGAGGTGTCTGCCCCCGGCGGCTACGTCAAGGACGACCAGACCTACACCGTGAATGTGACTTCCGGCACAGAAACCAGCTTTGTGCTGAAAAATCAGGCCAAACCGGGTCTTATCATCACCAAATATGATGAGCAGACCCACGAAGTTCTGCCCGATGTGACCTTTGAAGTTACCCGCGATACTGTCCTCATCGGCTCGTTCTCCACGGACGAGATGGGACAGATCCGCCTGACCGACCTCCAGCCGGGAACCTATCTGGTAAAAGAGGTTTCCACCAGTGCAGGCTATGTGTTGGACAGCACACCGCAGCAGATCGAGCTGACCGCAGGCGGCGGTATCAAAACACTGACCTTCTTCAATACCGTCAAGCCCGGTATCCACATCATCAAGGCGGACAGCCGCACGATGGAGCCGCTGACCAATGTCAAGTTCCGCATTTCTCTGGTAGGCGGCACCTTCTCCAAGGAATATGTGACCGACAAGAACGGCGAGATCGATCTGACCGCACTGGAGCCGGGCGCGTACACTGTGGAGGAGATCACCGCGCCGAATGGTTATCTGATGGATGATGACAAGCGCGTTATCCAAATCAATGCCGGAGAAAACGCCCGTTTCGTGTTCACCAACACGGAAAAGCCGGTCCTGTCCGTGGTGAAATACGATGCGGAGAACGACAGCTATCTTGCCGGTGCAACTTTCCGTATCGCAAAGATCGAGGACGGCAGCCACTACCTCGACCGTGTGACCGACACCAACGGGCGCATTTCCATCTCCGATTTGGAACCCGGCGTGTACTCAGTCAAGGAGATCGCAGCGCCCAGCGGCTATGTGCTGAACGATACGGAATACCATGTGGAACTGTTCCCCGGCAAGGACAGCACGCTGGTGGTGAACAACGAGAAGAAGCCCAACCTCAAAATTGTAAAAACCGATGCTGTGACCGGCGCACCGCTCTCTGGTGTAACTTTTACCGTCAACAAGGCGGACAGCAGCACGCTCACCACTGTCAAGACCGACGTCAACGGCGAGGCTCTGCTCACATCCCTTGACCCCGGTGTGTATGTGGTGCGCGAAACCGGCGTGCCGGATGGTTATCTGCTGGACAGCGAGCCGCAGACCATCACCCTTGTCCCCAATAAAACGGGTACGGTGCGTTTCCGCAATTATCCCAAGCCTACGCTAACCATTGACAAGGTGGACAGCATCACCAAAGACCCTATCAAAGGCGCAAAGTTCCACATCACCTATGCCAGCAACAACAGCTTCACTGGAGAACTGAACGACCTCGGCACTTATTTCACCGATGAAAAAGGTCAGATCAAACTCACCAAGCTGCGCGACGGCTGGTATCGTGTGACCGAAGTGGAACCGGCAGCTGGCTACGCCATCAAAGACCCGGCCACGCAGGACTGTTTCATTCAGGCAGGCACCGGTAAGACGCTGACCTTTGAGAACACGCCGCTTTCGGCGCTCATCATCAAAAAGGTGGACGCGGACAGCGGAGCCATGCTGCAAGGCGCGAAGTTCCGTGTGCGTTATCTGGGCGGGACCTCTGGCACCGGCGGTACGGTCATCGGAGAATACACCACCTCGGTCAACGGCACTATCGTTATCACCGGACTGAAAGCCGGAACCTATATCGTGGAGGAAACCAAGGCTCCCGCAGGCTATGAGATCGACGACACGCCGCAGACCGTCTATCTCTCCGGTAAGGAGCAGGATGTGGTGACAGTAGAGTTTTCCAACGGCAAACACGGCAATCTTATTATCGACAAGATCGACAGCGTGACTAAGCAGCCGCTTCCCGGCGCGCAGTTCAAGATCACGACCTCAGATGGTTCGTTTGTCGGAAACTACGGCGGCGCCGTCACTTCCAACGGCATTTACACCACGGACAGCAACGGCCAGATCAAGTTGGTCAACCTCAAACCGGATACCTATGTGGTAACGGAGATCAAGGCTCCGGACGGTTATGTACTGGACAGCACCTCGCAGACCGTCAAGGTTGACCGAAACGACACGCAGACACTGACCTTTACCAACACGCCTATCGGCGGCGGCCAGATCATCAAGGTGGATGCGGACAGCGGCAAGCGCATCAAGGGGGTGAAGTTTGAGATCGCCAAGATGAACGGCGAGCGCATCGGCACTTATACCACGGACAGCAACGGCATTATCACGCTCCCGCAGCTTGCGGACGGCTGGTACACCGCCACCGAGATTAAAGCCGCAAAGGGGTATCTGCTGGACAGTACGCCCCACAATTTCGAGGTAAAGGCTGGTAGGACGACCTCGCTGACCGTCGAGAACACACAGGCCAGCTCCATGCTCATCCACAAGATCGACAGTGTGACCGGCAAGGGCATTTACGGCGTGACTTTCCTCGTTTCGGACAGCAAGGGCAACCCCATCGGTCAGTACACCTCCGACCAGAACGGCTATGTCTATATCGACAAGACGCTGACGGACGGAAAGTACCTGGTGCGGGAAATCCAGGCGGCGGACGGTTATGTGCTGGATACTACAGTTCGCACCTTTTATGTGGAATATGGCGCGACTTCCACGATTACATGGAAGAACACGCCCACGATGGGACAAATCCAAATCACCAAGAAATCCGCAGACGATAACCCATTCAATGCGCTTGCGGCCGGAACTTTTTTGCCCGGTGCAACCTTTGAAATTTATAATCGTGCTGGTGATTTGGTAAATACCGTTGTTACTGATAAGAATGGTGTTGCGAAATCAGATACCCTGCCTTTGGGACGCTATACCATCCGCGAAACCAAAGCACCGGTATTTTACAGCGCCACCACACAGCCCATCGAGGTGGAGATTGAATTCTCCGGCCAGATCGTGCGCGTGGAGGTACTGAACCAGAGCGTGTACACTAATGTTTCCGTGACCAAGCGCGGCTACAAGCAGGTCACGCCGTCCCAGACCATCCGCTACGACTTCAAGAACATCGCCAACAACTCCACCGTACCGCTGAACAGCTTCTACTGGCGCGACACACTGCCGACTTCGGCGGTGCGTCTGACCAAGATCATTACCGGCACATGGAACCAGAAACTCAGTTATAAGGTGGTCTACAAGACCAATCTGCATGACTACCGCACGCTGGCGGACAACCTATCCACTATGAAGAACTATTCGCTGGACGCTTCGCCTGCGGCACTGGGACTGGCCTCCAACGAGTATGTGACCGACTTCATGTTTGTTTTCGGCACGGTCAAGGCTGGCTTTGCACAGGTGGATGCACCCTATATTCTCTGCTGGACAAATAGCTGGCTGAACAACGGTTACCAGTTTGCAAATCGCACCGATGTAGGCGGCCTGCACGGCGGACAGTGGATCATGGCGACAGACCGCTGGGTAACAACGGTCTACAAACCGGGTGTTACTACTCTGCCTAAGACCGGCTACTAAGCCGTGAAGCGCGATTCCAACGGAAGCGCCGTCCTGCTTTGGGCGGCGCTTGCCGTTTTCGTGGTCTGGCTGGCACTGCTGGGCGGTGGGTGCTGTGGTGAAGGTCTTAGGCTGTTTGAATGGCTGAACGCCTTTTCCGCTGCATTGGAAACCCCGTTTTCCATCCACATTACGCCATACACAAAGAAATTTGTGCTGATTGCGCTGGCGTTCTATGGCTTTGCCGTGGCGTGGTACTACTCCGAAAAAGGCAACCGCCGACCGGGTGAGGAACACGGCTCTGCCTACTGGGGGCGTCCGAAAGAGGTGTGCGCCCACTTCCGAACCAAGAAGAACGACCGCTATCTGCTCATTTCCAAGCATATCCGTATCAGCATGAATGTCCGGGCACTGCCGCCACAGCATCAAGTGAACGCAAACATTCTGGTGATTGGCGGCTCCGGCGCAGGCAAGACACGCTTTTTCATCAAGCCTAATCTCATGCAGGCGGAATGTTCCTACATCGTATGTGACCCAAAGGGCGAAACCTACCGCGCTGTGGGCGGTCTGCTGGAGAAGATGGGCTACGAGGTGACGATTTTCAACCTCATCGACATGAAGCAGTCCGACTGCTACAACCCGTTTGCCTACCTGCACACGGATATTGACGCCTTTCGGCTTATCAACACACTGATCCAGAACACCACACCGCAGAAGTCGCAAACCTCTGACCCGTTCTGGGACAAGGCGGAAACAGCGTTCCTTTCGGCGCTGATTTTGTACCTGTTCCACGAAGCACCGGAAAGCGAGCGCAACTTCGGCACGCTGATGTACATGGTCATCAACGCCGAGGCTCGTGAGGAGGACGAAAGCTACCGCAGTCCGGTGGATCTGCTGTTCGACGATTTAGAGCGTGTGGACGAGGATCACATCGCAGTGAAGAACTGGAAGGTGTTCAAGCAGGCCGGACCAGAGACAAATTGTCAAGGACTTTTTCATCAAATTCACAAAAAATCCACAAAAAAGGTGCCAGAAGCACCGTATGGCTCCTGACACCTCGTTTGATAGATTACATTTTTCCGTTCAGCAGGTCTTTGCAGAGATACGCATAGTCTGGCAGCTGGTTGATATATGGCTCCCAGCGCCGCTTGATTTCGGCCAATTCCAGCGGATCGGCTACTTCCAGCGCGTGATCGTTGCTCGTCATATATAGAACATCCGAAGCTACATCGTCCAAACACCTGCCGCAGAGATCGGCGGCTGATTCGATTCTGATACCGGTATCCACATAGACTGGATTTACGCCAATCGTCAGCCAGACATAGCCCACCTTGTCCGACCAGAGCAGTTCAAAATCAGGGCTTTGCCGCAGATGTTCCGCAAAGACTTCCTTTACTCGCTCAATTTCATGTTTCTCTTTTTCTGTGTAAAGCATTTTCGTGTCCTCCTTGACAAAAATTTTGGTGCGTACCATCATCAGTTTAGCACAAGACGGCTTCGTTTATCAGTCTGTCACATCTGCTGAATTTCATTTTTGAGCATACGCTTGATTTTATCGCTCATGGTTTCTGTGCTGGTATTGCTGAAATGGACATGAACCTTGTAGGTTGTCTTTCCGATTTTCTTTACCATCGCCGGCGTGTTTTCCGGCGCTCTGGACGCAGTAGTGGCGTCTGCCGCCTGCATAGTACGGGGTTCTTTGTTCATGGCGCTCCTTTCTCCGAACGGGTCTGTGCCGCTCGGTAAAAAATCAATCGTGCTTACTGTTTACAATGTCTTTTGCTGCCTGTCGGGTAGCACCGGCATTTTCTTCCCGGAAATTCTTCCCGTCAAAGAGAATCGGCGCACACCGTTCCAGAATACGGTCATAGATACGGGCGTGGGCCAGGTCGGGCGGGTTCTTGAGTTCGGCCAGCTTCAGGTTGGTGGTGATTATCATGGGTCTGCGGCTGCGGTAGCGGCTGTCAATGACAAAAAACATCTGCTCCATCGCATACTCGGTACTGCGCTCCACACCCAAATCGTCAATGATAAGCAGGTCGTACTCGTCAAAGCTGGCGATAAAGTCGGCCTTGTCCTCGGAAAACATCCCGGTCAGGCGGTTCAGAATGGTGGGGAAGTTCGTCATCAGCACAGGCACATCCCGGTCAAGCAGGGCGTTGGCAATACAACCGGCGAAAAAAGACTTACCGGTTCCCACATCCCCGAATAACAGCAGGCCGGTGTTGTTTTTATATGCCTCCTTCCAGTTCTCCACATAGGCGCGGGCCTTGTCCATCAATGGGTTTTTGCCGTTGTCGTTGGCAAAGGTGTAGTCATAGAGATAG
>NZ_BMQH01000003.1:172917-173600 GCF_014648015.1 Butyricicoccus faecihominis | reverse complement strand
CGCTGCCGTTCTTCAGCAGTCTTGCGCTGTTCCTCGGCCTCCCGCTGGCACTGGCAGATACAGCGGGGCATGAAGTAGCCTGGTTTTCCAAAGCATGGCACAACAGTCTGCCTCTGGCCGCCGCATTTCTTACAGTGAATGAGGCCGTCTGCCGGGTCTATGTACTCGTCCCCGGCCAGTTCCACACCGGCGGCTGCCTTGTCGATCAGCGCCCTGATTTCTGCGGTAATCTCCATCATACGGTTTCATCCTCCTTTACGCTGTAATCCCGGTTGCGGGTGGGCGGGGCCGCCTTTTTCGCGTCCTCACCGGCCCAGCGCCGGATGGTGGCGGCATGGCTCTGATACCGCTTACCGGTAGAGGCCATGTATTCGGACAGCTTTTCGATGTACTGGCCCCATACAGTGGGAAAACTGGCCTGCAAATCTGCCATTTCCTCGTCCGTCAGGAAAACATTCTGGTAACGGCCATAGGCGCGGGCGGAGCGTCCCTTCTCTATCTCTCTCTTTATCTCTATCTCTTTCTCTAACTCTATCTCTATCTCTGGTGGACGAATGTCGGACAAATGTCCGCCGTTTGTCCGGGGCGCAGAAAGAGCCTTATTTTGAAGCCTTGCAGCCCGCTTTCGCTCGGCCTCGGTAGAGGACTGGCCGATTAAAAGTTCGATGTTGCTCATGTAGAAT
>NZ_BMQH01000003.1:168860-172907 GCF_014648015.1 Butyricicoccus faecihominis | reverse complement strand
CGCTCCCGAAGGAGTTTCCAAAATAGTTCCGTTCGACTTGCATGTGTTAGGCACGCCGCCAGCGTTCATCCTGAGCCAGGATCAAACTCTCTAAAAATTGTATTTAAAGAACCGAAGTTCTTAAAATCGACTTTAGAGTCTGACGTGTCACTTTGTTTTAACTGGAGTTGTGACTTCCAGCGATTTACCAAGAGTAAAAAACTCTCGAAATTTCAGGTTCGCACTACAACCTTCGTTCTTTTGAACAAAAGTTTAAGCACATCGTTGTTTAATTTACAAGGTACAATCTGCTGTTTTCAAAGAGTTTTCACAACTTTTCGTCGTTCTTAACCGCTCATCAACAGCTTATTTAGTATATCAAAACCAGAAGCGTTTGTCAAGAACTTTTTTCAAATTCTTTTTCAGAACCTCAATCGGCTCTAAACCAAACTTTTCGGTTTTGCGCTCGTCTCTGAGAGACAGCTTTAATAGAATACCAAATCCGACAGCGAATGTCAAGCACTTTTTTATTTATTTTTGCGCCATACAATGCCTGTATTATAATAGTATATCTGTCTTTCTCCGTCGCGTGCCCTGTAAGCCGCATCTAACCTTGACATTTCCCCCAATTTAGTGTATAATTCCGCTCTTGTGGGAACTTTTTTACAAGGAGAACGGTTTATGAAAAAAGTTGGTTCACTGATCAGACAGCTGCTGCCACGACGTGATGTGCCGCTGCGCCAAAACACAAGGGCGCAAAAGCTGCTCCTGCTGCTACTGACACCGCTTACCGCGTTTTGGCTGATGCAGCTTGTGCTCGGCTCTCCACCGTGGAATATGAGCGCAGGCGTGGTGCTGGCTAACTGGCTATGCCTCAGCGCACTCTACTGGATCGGCTGTGCGGTTATCGGCTATCCGGCGGTCTGCTGCGTGCTGCTGCACATTCTGGCCGGTATGTGGGGCGCTGCGAACTACTTCGTTTCTGTTTTCCGCGGCACACCTATTCTGCCGTGGGACTTTAAGGCGCTCGGTACCGCTGTGGCCGTTGCAGGCAGTTACAGCCTGTCTATGACCTGGCAAATTGCCATCTGCATTATGCTGGTTGCACTGCTTGCGTGGGCGCTGCGCCCTTATTATAAGATGGGGCATTTTCGGCCGCGCAAAGGCGATCTGCTGCGCCGCGGTTCCGTGTTGATTGCTGGTCTGCTGTGTCTCATCCCGATCGCCCACCCGCAAATGCTGGGCATGTTCGGCGTAGAGACCGACGTGTGGGATCAGCTCGGTGCCTACCAGACCGGCGGTGCCGCTGCAGAATTTCTGCGAAACACCGAATTTATGGAAGTGGAAAAACCGGATGATACCACGCCGGAACGCGTCAACGCCATTGTAAATGGTGCAGAGGATGACCCGACACCGAATGTCGGCGTTGATCACCCGAATATTGTTGCTATTATGAATGAGTCATGGGCGGACTTTGAGGACTTCGGCAATCTGACACTCACGGAAAGCCCAATGAATTACATCAACAGCGTGTCGAACGCGATCCACGGCCACGCCTACACCTCGGTATTCGGCGCGGGCACAAGCACGAGCGAGTTCGAGTTTCTGACCGGTAATTCGATGAACTTCCTACCATCGGGCAGTATCCCGTATCAGCAGTACATCCTCGGTCCGACGGATTCACTGGCTACGCTGCTCAAGGGCTACGGCTACGAGACGCGTGCGTTTCATCCGGGTGAGCGAACCTCGTGGCAGCGTAATATCGCGTATCCGCGTCTGGGCTTCGACTCATTCAAGTGCGGCGAGGACATGGACGTACCGCAGACCGAGGAGCACGGCTACGTCAGCGACGATTCCGACTTCGAGCAGATTATTTGGGAGTTTGAGCATAAGGACGAAAGCACACCGCTGTTTCTGTTTAATGTGACGATTCAGAACCACGGCAGCTACACGGTTGAGAATTACCCTGCTGAGGTGCAGGTCACCGATGAGCCGGGCGTGTACCCCAAGGCAGAGCAGTATCTGACGCTCGCCAATAAGACCGATGAGGCCTTCAAAAAGCTGATCGATTACTTCTCGGCACAGACTGAGCCGACCATTCTCGTTATGTTCGGCGATCATCAGCCGTCTGTCGAGCAGGAATTTCTCGATAAGGCGTACGGCGTCACTCAGGACGAAATGACCATGGCGCAGTACATGGATAAGTTTAAGGTGCCGTTCATCATCTGGGCCAATTACCCGCTGACCGGCGATTCGACAAAGATCACCAGTCTGAACTTTCTCGCGCAGTATGTGCTGCGCAACGCAGGCATTGAAACCAGCGTCTACGGCAAATACCTGTGGAATCTGCAGAAAACCATTCCGGCGATGACCTTTGCCGGCTATTTCGATAGTGAAGGCAACGCATACAGCCATCTGGATACCACAAAATTTACCCCGCTGATTGAAGATTACGAGCGCGTACAATATAACAACCTGTTCGGCGGCGACGAACGCCAGACTGCGCTGTTTGCCTCTCCGGCAAGTGCGACTTCAAGCGATGCCGCAAACGCAACCAGTGGCAATTAAACAGAAGCGACTGCTATTGAACTGCACCCCATTTGTTAGACAGTATGATACACTATCTAACAGATGGGGTGATTTATTATGTCAAGAGGAAAACCGAACAAACGATACACGCCGGAATTTAAGAAACTGGTCGTGGAAACCATGATAGAAGAAAGGTTGAGTTACTGCGAAACAGCGAGACGATTTGAAGTAAGCAGTGCCACTCAGGTCAGAAACTGGGAGCGTATCTATTTGGAAGAAGGGTCGGAGGCATTGGCCATCGAACGACGCCAGCACAAAACGCTAGTAGTCCAGAAACTAAGGCAAAAATATTCTCTCAATCTTCTGCTTTCCATCACTCAACTGCCCCGTGCAACGTTCTATTATCACTTGAAACAAATGCAGAAAACAGACAAATATACATCTATTAAGGAAGAAATCACAACGATTTACCACGAAAACAGGGGCCGATACGGCTACCGGCGGATTATGACAGTGCTGCGCAGCCGAGGGTTCCTTGTAAATCATAAAACCGTTCAGCGACTTATGAAGGAGTTAGGGCTGATTTGCCGCGTCCGAATGAAGAAATACCGTTCTTACAAGGGAAATATGGGTAAAATTGCACCAAATCTGTTAAATCGGGATTTTCATGCAGACAAGCCCAATCAGAAGTGGGTCACCGATGTGACAGAGTTCAGTTTGTTTGGCAAGAAACTGTATCTGTCCCCGATTCTCGATCTGCACAGCAGCGATCTGGTCAGCTACACAATTTCAGACCGTCCGGTACTGAGCATGGTGACGACCATGCTGAACGAGGCATTTGCAAAAATTCCGGACAGAACAAACCTCATTCTCCATTCTGATCAAGGCTAGCAGTATCAGCATAAGCAGTACCAGCGCATGCTCCGGGAGAAGGGCATCCGGCAAAGCATGAACCGTAAAGGAAACTGTCTGGATAATGCTGTGATTGAAAACTTCTTTGGAATACTCAAAAGCGAGCTGCTCTATCTGCAGGAATTTCAATCCATGGAACACTTCAAGCAGGAGCTCATTGAGTATCTGGACTACTACAACAATCGCAGGATTAAGGCAAAACTAAAGGGCCTGCCGCCTGCAATTCACAGACAACAGGCCCTTTCGGCTGCTTGAACAATTTTTACTTCGAAATATTGTCTAACTTTTTGGGGGCACTTCATATGCAGTCGCTTTTTATTATCTAAAATCCATCTAAGTCCAAGTATGTGCTTTACCTGATAGGCCCCAGCCACCAGCACCCGTAAACAATTCGCGCGACACGGGTATGTCGCGCCTGCGTAGACTTAACCGCATGTATAGCAGCAAAGAATCTGACACTGCGAATAGGTCGAGAAATGGGAGCACACTGTGCTCCCCTACAGTAGAAAAGATCCTCTGCCGTTCCCCTTTTCGGAGCGATCGCTGGTTTCTGGTCTGCGCCAAACTAAGAAGTAAAGGAAAATGGGAGCTAAGAGGGTAGAAACCGTAGGTGTCTACCCTCAAAAG
>NZ_BMQH01000003.1:168213-168682 GCF_014648015.1 Butyricicoccus faecihominis | reverse complement strand
ATTGTCACCGTAAACGAGCTTAACTACTGTGTTCGGAATGGGAACAGGTGTACCCTCGTCACCATTAACACCTACTATTTCGTTGCACATTCCTGTGCAGCTTTATTATACCATACCATCAGCCTACTGTCAACATCTTTCTTGAAGAAATTTGGTGACCCGTGGGAGAATCGAACTCCCGTTTGCGGCGTGAGAGGCCGCCGTCTTAGCCGCTTGACCAACGGGCCATAACAGTTAGACTTCCGGTATTTCTCGGTTCCGCTGTGGACTCTCTCGAACCCACAGCGCACCGAATCTGGTACACCATCACGGGCTCGAACCGTGGACCCACTGATTAAGAGTCAGTTGCTCTACCAACTGAGCTAATGGTGCATACTTTCTTGTGTACAAGAAAGTATGCAAAGAAAACTTTACCTGCACACTTCGTGTGCTTTACTTTCTCATTCACAATCTGAAAGTGTAATTTAAT
>NZ_BMQH01000003.1:108167-168203 GCF_014648015.1 Butyricicoccus faecihominis | reverse complement strand
CGAAATTTCAGGTTCGCACTACAACCTTCGTTCTTTTGAACAAAAGTTTAAGCACATCGTTGTTTAATTTACAAGGTACAATCTGCTGTTTTCAAAGAGTTTTCGCAACTTTTCGTTGTTCTTAACTGATCATTAACAGCTTATTTAGTATATCAAAACCTGAAGCGTTTGTCAAGAACTTTTTTCAAATTCTTTTTTGAAGAATCAAGCCGTTCTAAATCAAACTTTTCGGTTTTGCGCTTGTCTCTGAGAGACAGCTTTAATAGAATACCAAATCCCAGATCAAATGTCAAGAGTTTTTTCGTCCCCATCCGACATTTATTTCTCGTTTCTCCTCACAAGACTAATTACAAAAGCCGCAATCGACAGTCCTGCGCTGACCGCTGACAGCGCGCACGCAATAATATCCAGTATCAGTTTGGCTTTTTTCTGTTTTTTATTCATTTTTGAGCATTTCTCCTTGTATAACTACAGCATGTACCGCTCCGACTGCTTTTACATAAAAGACCCGCCTGAAAGTACGGCGGGTCTTCCTCTATGCAGCTTTGCATCATTTCTTCATCAGTTCTGCCAGCAGCATAACCTTATCCACGTTGCCTTCCACCTTGATCTTACCCTCAGCGATAGCAACCTGCGGAACCAGCTTGCCGGTAAGCATCTTCTCCAGATTCGTCATCGAACCGGAAACGATTGCATCGTGATCAATATACTCATACGGCATAACGGACACATTGCCGTTCAGAATTTCGATGTAGAATACACCCGTAATCTTGCCCGTAAGATTAAACTGCACCGCAACCTTGCCTTCCGTGCCGGCAATATCTGCCTTCTTTAATCTGTTGTAAAACTTTCCAATCAGCTGATCAATATCCATCGGACTCACCCCTGCTCTATTTTCTATCTTCATTATACAACACATGCAAGAAAAAGCAAGGATAATTTTGGTGATTTAGCCGTGAAACCGTAACAAAGCGGCTGTGCAATTTTTAATGCACAGCCGCTTTGTAAATTGAACAGTAATCAACAGTTAATTTCAGGTCTTTCGGTCGAATTTGGTGTGACAATGCGGGCAGGTAATCATAATCTTTCCCTTGCCCTTTGGCACGCGCAGGCGCTGACCGCACTCCGGGCACTTGAAATAGCAGTGTGTCTTACGGTCGGCGAAACGGCCCTGTGCACCGCGAATCCTGTTCGATACCGGACGCCACCATCTCATAAACTTTTCATTCTCCGCATACCGTGCCTGAATATTGCGCGAGAACATGCGGAAATAGCACAGGCACAGCAGTGCGAGAATAAATACGTTCATCCACGCCCAGCCGAGAATGCGCGCTACGATAATGAGCGCAATGCCGAGAATGAGCAGTGCGTTATTGAGCGGGTCGCTGCCGTAGCGGCCTGCCATAAAACGGCGGAAAAAATCCATTTATGCCTCTTCCTTTCCGCAAACGTGCTCGAAAATCAGGCCGAGCACCTCATCACGACCGAATCCCTTCTCTGCCGAGAACGGAATGACCGGCACTTCCTCCGGCAGCAGCAGCGTCTGACGGATCTCCGCGATATTGCCCTCAAGCTGGCTCTTCTTGATCTTATCCAGCTTGTTGGCGATAATCACCCACGGCTTACCGGATGCGCGGAACCACTCCGCCATCGTCATATCGTCGCGCGTCGGCTTGTGACGAATGTCCACGATCTGGATACCCAGCGTCAGCAGATCCATTGCAAAGTAGGTCTCCATCAGAGCACCCCACCGCTGCTGTTCGGCCTTGGAAACGCGCGCGTAGCCGTAGCCCGGAAGATCGACCAGATACATTGCCTTGTCGATCGTGAAATAGTTGATGTGAATGGTCTTGCCCGGCTGTGCGCTGACACGCGCAAAGTTCTTGCGGTTCAGCAGCTTGTTGATGACCGAGCTTTTGCCCACGTTGGATTTGCCCGCAAACACGATCTGAGGCAGCGGGTCATGCGGAAAATCGCTTTCCTTGACCGCCGAGCGCAGAAATTCCGCGTTATGCAAATTCGGTTTCTTCATTTCCATATTATTGTACCACCGTTGTCGATGCCGTGTCCGCTGCACGCTTTACCGGTGCGGACTTGCGTTTTTTCTGCTTGGGACGGCGCGAAAAGTCAATCGCGGTCTCCACCACCGTGTCCATGTGCTCCGCAATGACAAAGTTGATGTTTTCCCGAACGACCGGCACGATGTCCTTCAAATCGCTCTCGTTGTCCTTCGGAATGCACACGGTCTTGATACCCGCGCGGTACGCCGCCATGGTTTTCTCGCGCAGACCGCCGATCGGCAGCACGCGGCCGCGCAGCGTTACCTCGCCGGTCATGGCAACCTCGTGACGAACCGGCGCGCCGGTCAAGGCCGAAATCAGCGCCGTGGTGATCGTCACGCCTGCGGACGGGCCGTCCTTCGGAATCGCTGCCTCCGGGAAGTGAATGTGCAGATCGTTGTCCTTGTAGAACATTGGGTCGATGTTCAGTGCCTCTGCCTTGGAGCGCACGAACGTCACAGCCGCCTTTGCGCTCTCCTGCATGACCGTGCCGAGGTTGCCGGTGATTTCGATCTTGCCGGTGCCCGGCACGACCGCCACCTCAACCTCAAGCATTTCACCGCCGACACTCGTCCACGCGAGACCGTTTACAATGCCGACCTCGTCCTTCTTGCTGACCAGATCGTCCTTGAAGGTCGCCGTGCCGAGCAGCTCCTCGAGATTCTCCTTGGTAGCCGTCAGGCTTTCGTCGCCATCCGCGATATGCTTTGCCGCCTTGCGGCACAGCTTCGCCAGCACCTGCTCAAGGCGGCGCACGCCTGCTTCGCGGGTGTAGCCGCTGATGATCGCATCAAGCGTTCCATCGTCCACGATCAGCTGATTTTCGCTCAGGCCGTGCTTTTTCATCTGCTTGGACAGCAGATGACGGCGTGCGATCAGGCGCTTTTCCTCCGCCGTGTAGGACGGCAGCTCGATAACCTCCATACGGTCGAGCAGCGGACGCGGAACGGTCGAAAGATCGTTCGCAGTCGTCAGGAACACCACGTCGGACAGATCAAACGGCAGTTCGATGTAGTGATCGCGGAAGGCAACATTCTGCTCGGTGTCCAGCACTTCGAGCATCGCCGATGCCGGATCGCCGCGGAAGTCGTTGCCCATCTTGTCGATCTCGTCGAGCAGGATGAGCGGGTTGGACGTACCGGCACGGCGCAGCGCATCCATAATACGGCCCGGCATCGCGCCGATGTAGGTCTTGCGGTGACCGCGGATATCCGCCTCGTCACGCACACCGCCGAGGCTCATGCGCGTGTAATTGCGGCCCATGGCCTCTGCAACGGACTTGGCAATCGAGGTCTTGCCGACACCCGGAGGGCCGACCAGACACAGCACCTGTCCCTTGAGGTCGGGCGCAAGGCTCTTGACGGCAAGGAACTCCATAATGCGTTCCTTGACCTTCTCCATGCCATAGTGGTCGCGGTCGAGGATCGCCTGTGCTTCCGCCAGATCATGACGTTCCTCGCTCTTCTTATTCCACGGCAGGTCGAGCACGGTATCCAGATAAGTACGCACGACACCCTGCTCGGCCGTCGAGCCGCTCAGCTTGGCAAAGCGGTCCACCTCACGGATGAGCTTGTCCTCGCACTCCTTCGGCAGCTTGAGGTCGAGCACACGCGCGCGGTAGCTTTCCGCTTCTGCGGCTACGTCCTGCTCGCCGAGTTCGGTCTGAATGACCTTGATCTGCTCGCGCAGGTAGTATTCCTTCTGGTTTTTGTCGATCTGGGTCTTGAGTTCGTCCTGAATCTCGTTTTCGATCTTGAGGACCTCGGTCTCCTCACCGAGCATGCGGATCACCATCACCAGACGGCGGGTAATGCCAAGTTCTTCGAGGATCTCCTGCTTGGCTGCCACATCGACCGGAATATTCTGGGCGATATAGTCTGCCAGATAGCCCGGATCGCCGCCCTCGGCTACGGTCAGCTCCACATCGGGCGACAGGCGGGACGCATACTGTGCGTACTCGCTGAAGCGCTCCTGCGCGGTGCGCACGAGTGCCTGCGCGCGGCGTTCGGTCACGCCGTAAACGTAGTCCTCGAGTTCCTCAACCTCGGCATACATGCAGTCCTCGTCCTTCTCGGCGGCGATAAAGTTGTGCGCGAGCGCACGGGTCTTGCCCTCGACCAGCACGCGGATATTGTCGCCCGGCAGACGCAGGATCTGGCGAATCTGGCAGATCGTGCCGATCTGGTACAGGTCGCTCGGCGTCGGCGTATCGGTTTTCAGTTCGCGCTGTGCGGTCAGGAAGATGGTCTGTCCATTCTTCATTGCCGCTTCCAGTGCGCGAATCGACATCATTCTGCCCACATCAAAGTGGACAATCATATTAGGGAACGCCGTCAGTCCGCGCAGCGGCAGCACCGGCAGGCGGCTAAGGACGATTCCGTTAAGCTCTGTCATATATTCGTTTCTCCTTGCACGGAAAATTGTCTATTAGTTTCAGTATAGTATATCTTCCGGGGTTTGTAAAGGCGTTGAACGTTAAAAATACGGGCGGGAATCTCGTTCCCCGCCCGTATTGATTTTGATTGATTATGCGCTCTTGGTCGGCTTTCTGCGCGAAGCCTTTTTCGGCGGCTTCTTTTCCGCCGGAACAGCCGTGCGTTCGCCGTGCTCGACAACCGGCTCACCGGTACCGTCCACAACGCCCGGCGTGATCTCCACGCGGCAGACGGTCTCGTCGGACGGAATGCGGAACATGATATCGGTCATCACGTTCTCCAGCACGCCGCGCAGACCGCGGGCACCCGTTTTGCGTTCGAGTGCGACCTCAGCCACACGCTCCAGCGCCTCCGGCTGGAACTTCAGCTCTACGCCGTCCATTGCGAACAGCGTTTCGTACTGCTTGACCAGTGCGTTCTTCGGCTCCTGCAGGATGCGGACGAGTGCGTCCTTATCCAGCGTATCGAGCGAAACGATGGCCGGCAGACGACCGATCAGCTCGGGGATCAGGCCGAACTTCATCAGGTCATGCGGCTCGATCTTGGCCAGCAGACGGTCGGTCTGCTCGTCTTCCTTTCCCTTTACCTCAGAACCGAAGCCCATACCCTGCTTACCGGTGCGCTTCTGGATGATACCCTCGATACCGTCAAATGCACCGCCGCAGATAAACAGAATATTGGTCGTGTCGATCTGAATGAACTCCTGATGCGGATGCTTGCGTCCGCCCTGCGGCGGTACGTTGGCAACCGTGCCCTCGAGCATTTTCAGCAGTGCCTGCTGTACGCCCTCACCCGAAACATCGCGGGTGATGGACGGGTTTTCGCTCTTGCGGGCAATCTTGTCGATCTCATCGACATAGATAATGCCGTGCTCTGCCAGCTCCACATCAAAGTCCGCCGCCTGAATCAGTCGCAGCAGGATGTTCTCGACATCCTCACCGACGTAACCGGCCTCGGTCAGCGTGGTCGCATCCGCGATCGCGAACGGAACCTGCAGAGTCTTGGCCAGCGTCTGTGCCAGCAGCGTCTTGCCCGAGCCGGACGGACCCAGCATCAGGATGTTGGACTTCTGCAGCTCTACCTCGGTTTCCGGATGGTAGATGCGCTTGTAGTGGTTGTAAACCGCAACCGAAAGGGCAATCTTCGCACGATCCTGACCGATAACGTACTCATCGAGCACCTTTTTCAGCTCCTGCGGCGTCGGCAGGTGCTCGGGCTTTACGAGTGCATGGCTCTGCGGCTCGTACTCCGGCATGAGATCCAGCTCGTCATCCAGAATGCTGGTGCATACGCCGATACACTCATCGCAGATATACACGTTCGGTCCTGCGATCAGCTTGCGCACGCGGCTCTGCGGCTTGCCGCAGAACGAGCATTTCAGTTCTTTTCCATCATCATAACTTGGCATATGCCACCTCTATACTACGAAAAAAAATTACAATTACGACAATGCAGAATTGCCTTAGTGCTTATCGAATACCTTGTCGATCAGGCCGTATGCAACAGCCTCGTCTGCGGTCATGAAGTTATCGCGCTCGCAGTCAGCCGTCACGGTCTCAACCGGCTTGCCGGTATTTTCGGACAGAATCTTGTTCATGCGCTTCTTGATGATCTCAAGGCGCTTCAGGTGGATCGCCATATCAGTGATCTGACCCTGCGTGCCGGCGGACGGCTGATGGATCATGATCTCGGCATTCGGCAGCGCGTAGCGCTTGCCCTTGGCGCCCGAGGACAGCAGGAACGCGCCCATGGAAGCCGCCATGCCGATGCAGATGGTCGAAACATCGCACTTGATATAGTTCATGGTGTCGTAAATCGCCATGCCTGCGGTTACGGAGCCGCCGGGGCTGTTAATATACAGCGAAATATCCTTATCCGGGTCCTGTGCTTCCAGATAAAGCAGCTGAGCCACGACCAGAGAAGCGGTCGTGTCGTTTACTTCATCGCACAGCATGATAATGCGGTCATTCAACAGACGGGAGTAAATATCAAACGAACGCTCACCGCGACCGGTCTGCTCTACGACCATAGGGACTAAACTCACTTGGGAAAACTCCTTTCAGCAAGGTGGATAAGCTGCGAAAAAGCGCAGATTTTGTCCTCCTTGAATATAGGTGAAAAAGCGCGAGCGTCGCTCGCGCTTTTCTTATGAACCAACGCTAAGCGTTTGGTTTGCTGTTGTTTGCGCGCTTTGGGGAATCAGCAGAAATTACTCTGCAGTCTCCTCGGTGGTCTCCTCAGCAGCCTTCTTCTTTGCTGCCTTCTTAACCTTGGCGTTCTTCTTGATGAACTCGAGCGCGTTCGAGATCTTCAGATCGCCCTCCAGAGCTTCCTTGGATACGATGGCCTTAACCTTCTCGACTTCCATCTTGTACTGCTCTGCCATCTTAGCATACTCTTCCTCGAGTTCCGTGTCGGAAACAGTAATGCCTTCCAGCTCTACAACCTTCTGCAGTGCCAGACGGGTCTTCACCTGACGCTCTGCCTGGCTCTGGAACATTGCGCGGAATGCACCCATCTCAGTGCCGGTCATCTTGAGGTACTGCTCAAGGCCCATGCCCTGCATCTGCAGGCGGTAGCCGAAGTCCTGTACAATGGTGTCAACCTGGGAGTCGATCATAGCAGCCGGAATGTCAGCCTTCATGCCGTCGATTACAGCGTCCAGAACCTTCTCCTCGAAAGCGTTGTCAGCAGCTTCCTGACGCTCTGCCTTCAGGCGCTCGGTGATCTCCTTCTTCAGATCGTCAAGGGTCTCGCAGGTGTCGGAAACGTCCTTTGCGAACTCGTCGTCGATCTCCGGCAGGATGGTCTCCTCAACCTTGTGCACCTTGCACTTGAAGGTAGCTTCCTTGCCTGCCAGCTCCTTAGCGTGGTACTCCTCCGGGAAGGTAACAACTACGTCCTTCTCGTCGCTGGCCTTGCAGCCGATCAGCTGATCCTCGAAGCCCGGGATGAATGCGCCGGAGCCCAGAGTCAGCTCGTGATGCTCAGCCTTGCCGCCCTCGAACGGAACGCCGTCTACAAAACCCTCGAAGTCGATGTCAACGGTATCGTTCTTCTTAGCCTTGCGCTCTACGGTCTCGGTGCGGGCATTGCGCTGAGCCATGCGGTTCAGCTCTGCCTTAACGTCAGCCTGCAGAACCTTAACGGTCTCCTTCTCAACCTCGATGCCCTTGTACTCGCCGAGCTCAACTTCCGGCTCAACCGGCACCTTGGCGATGATGGTCAGGCCGCCCTCTTCTGCCGGGTCGCCCAGATCAACGTCTGCACGGCCGACCGGCTTGATGCCGGACTTCTCAACAGCCATTTCCATAGCGTCCGGGTAAATGATATTGAAAGCCTCTTCAAAGAACACGCCTTCGCCGTACAGCTTCTCGATCATCTTGCGCGGTGCCTTGCCCTTGCGGAAGCCCGGAACGGTGATGTTCTTGCCGGTCTTCTTGAATGCCTTGTCCTTAGCTGCTTCAAACTCAGCCTTGGTGATCTCGATAGTCAGAGCAACGACGCTGTGCTCCTGCTTTTCAGTGTTTTTCAGTTCCATGTTGCCAATCTCCTTACTTACTTTCGATTGTATCTAAATCATTCTACCAGATTATTTTGAGAATTTCCATAGTTTTTTCTATTTTTTCAGAAAAATCGGGATAAAATCCACAAAATCTCCGGAGACGAGCTTCCATTCAATTCCTTCCTGCTCACCTGTTACGGCATGACTCAGGCTTTTCCCGTGCAAATGTCCGTAAATGCAGCGCTTTACACCGTACTTATGCAGCAGTTCGATGATCTCACCGCAGCGGTAGGACGCATAAAGCGGCGGATAATGCAGGAAACAGAGAATCTCCTCCGGGTCTGCGGCAGCGCCGAGCTTCAGCGATGCCTCGAGCCGCAGCAGCTCGCGCTTGAAGATCTTCTCGTTGTGCGGGTCGGCGAAGTCCTCCTCAAAGGGCCAGCCGCGTGTGCCGCACAGCGCAGTCTTTTCATAGAAAAAACAGTTGTTATGCAGAAAATCAATAGTAGTAAATCCGTTTTCATCTAAGAAACGGTGCATTTTGGAGGCGGTTTCCCACCACAGATCGTGGTTGCCCTTCAAAATGATCTTTTTGCCCGGCAGCGAGTCGATCAGCGCAAAATCGCCTTTCGCTTCCGCAAGGTTGATGCCCCACGAAATATCCCCGCCCAAAACAATGGTGTCCTCCGGCGCAACAAGCGCACGCCAGTTTTTGATGATCTTTTCCGTGTGCCCCTGCCACCGGCCGCCGAAAATATCCATCGGCTTGGCTACATCGGCAGCAAGGTGCAGATCGGCAAGCGTATAAAGCGCCATTACAGATCCTTGAGCAGACCGACGGTGGACAGAATGTCGGCCTTGTCTACCACGCGGTCAAAGCGCGGCGTCTTGCCTGCCAGAGCGGCAAGCGGAGCGGGTGCCGGTACACCCGTCAGCTGAGAGAGCACCTCCAGCTGGGTAACGTCGTCGTTCTCGAGCGTACCGCCGAGCGCCTCGATAACCGAGCGGCAGAACTTGAACGGAGACGCGGTGGACGCGATCACGGTCGGCGTTTCATCGCCGGTGCGGGCGCGGTAGTCCTCGTATACACGAACGGCAACTGCGGTGTGCGTATCGCACAGATAGTTCTCGTCCTTCCACAGCTTGTTGATGGTATCAGCCGCATGGCTGTCGTCGCAGCAGCCTGCGTCGAACTCAGCCTCGATCTTGGCAAATACGTCCTCAGCTATCTTGTAGCTGCCCTCGGTGTTCAGTTTGTTCATCAGCTCAGCAACCAGCTTGTCGTTGAAGTCGGAAGCGAAGAACAGCAGACGCTCGAGATTGGACGAAATCAGGATGTCCATCGACGGAGAAGTCGTGGTGAAGAAATCGCGGTTGCGGTTGTACTCGCCGCCCTTCTTGAAGAAGTCGGTCAGCACGTTGTTGCGGTTGGACGCGCAGATGAACTTATTGACCGGCAGACCCATCTTCTTGGCGATGTACGCCGCAAGGATGTTGCCGAAGTTGCCCGTCGGTACGCAGACGTTGATCTTGTCGCCCTGTGCAATGGTGCCTGCGGCAACCATATCGCAGTACGCAGAAACGTAGTACGCGATCTGCGGCGCCAGACGGCCCCAGTTGATGGAGTTTGCCGAGGACAGCATCATGCCGTCCTTGTCGAGCGCTGCGCGGGTATCCTCATCGGTGAAGATGCGCTTTACCGCGCTCTGTGCATCGTCAAAGTTGCCGTGGATGGCTACGACCTCGACGTTTCCGCCTTCCTGCGTTACCATCTGCAGCTTCTGCATAGGCGATACGCCGTCCACCGGATAGTACACCATGATCTTGGTGCCCGGTACATCGTGGAAGCCGTCGAGCGCTGCCTTGCCGGTGTCACCCGATGTAGCGACCAGAATGCAGGCGGTACGGGTTTCGCCGGTCTTGCGCAGGGACGCGGTGAGCAGGTGCGGCAGCATCTGCAGCGCCATATCCTTGAACGCGCAGGTCGGACCGTGCCACAGCTCGAGCAGATTCTTGCCCTCGCCCAGCTTTACCACCGGTGCAGTATCTGCGCCGCCGAACTTCTCATCGGCGTAGGCCTTGGACGCAAAGTCCGCCAGCTCCTCCGCCGTGAAGTCGGTCAGAAACTTGCCGAGAATGAGCGCCGAGCGGCCCTTGTAATCGCTCTCCGCAAGCGTTTTCCAATCCGCGTCGGTAAGCGCGGGAAACGCGGTCGGGCAGTACAGGCCGCCATCCGGTGCGATACCGTTGGCGATGGCGTATGCCGCGGAAACCTTGCGCTCCTTATTTCTTGTGCTTACATAATCCATATTTTTACAACCTCCGCAGTGGTTTTGATTGCTCCTTCTATTGTATAGCAAATATGTATGTTTGGGCAATAGGCAATTCCGTGGAAATTCCGCCGTCCTGTCACAACATTTTCTGCATAAAGTTGAATGCGTTGTCATAAAACAGCCCATCGACCGTTTCCTGCTTGTAGCCAAGCGTCAACATGTGGTCTGCCAGACGGTACATATCCGCCAGACCGTCAATGCCGATCGGCAGGGTATCGCAGCCGTCAAAGTCACAGCCGAGCGCGACCACCTTCTCGCCGTACATGCCGATGAAGCGCTCGATGTGGTCGATGGCGTCATCAATCACCGAATCGCTCTGCCGCACGAGGAACGGCGTGTACAGGTTGACGCCGACCAATCCCCTGCGGTTTGCAATCTCGGCGAACTGCTCGTCGGTCAGGTTGCGCGAGTTGCGGCACAGAACCCGCGAATCGCTGTGCGTTGCAACAAACGGACGGTCGGTTGCCTCGCACACATCCTGGAAGCCGCGGTCGGACAGATGAGATACATCAACGATTATCCCCTTCTCTCCGCAGTCGCGGACCAGCTGCTTGCCCAGCTCGGTCAGACCCTCGTTCTGATCCACGGCGGATGAGCAGCCGTAGCGGCTGCGGTAATTCCACGTCAGCGTGATGAGACGCACACCGGCGTCGTAAACATAGTCGAGCGCGTCCGGCCGGTCGGGCAGCAGCTCCGCGCCCTCGATAGAGAGCAGCGCCGCCGCCTTTCCCGCCTCCACCGCCGCCCGAATATCCGCCGCCGAGCGGCAGAACGTCAGCCAGTCGGCGTTGGCGGCAAACTCGCGTCTGGCAGTCGTCAGCATGCGGTCGAACCGCTCATCGGCGGGCGTATCGAGCAGACAGTCGCGCGTTTCCGGCGAATACGGCTGTCTCGCACCGCAGAACAGCGCAAAAAACTGCACATACGGCTGATACCTGTGCGCTGCTGCATAATTGATATGTAAATCGTTCTCCCGCAGGTGTTTTCCTGTCTCGCAGCACTCATAGATGGTGTCACAGTGCAGATCAAACAGCTTCATACTCACCCTCCAAAGGCGTTTTCCAGATGATTGATGCGCGGCGGAACCGATGCGTTTTCCTCGCCGTAAACCTCGATCACGTCAAACCGCGGCTGCTTTTCGGTCGGGTGCTCCTGCAGCCATGCCTGTGCAGCGGCGATGATCTTCGCCTGCTTGGCCGATGTGACGGCTTCGCACGCCGGACCGTAGCGGGCGTTTTTGCGCGTCTTGACCTCCGCAAAGATAACATACTGCGCGTTCTCCGCAATAATGTCAATCTCACCGAACCGGGTGCGGAAATTCGTCGCTGCCGTGTGCCAGCCGCGCTTTTCGAGGTACAGCCGAGCCGCTTTTTCTCCCCACGCGCCCTTCATCGCGGTGCATCCGGATGCTTTTCGTAAAATTTCTTGAGGAAGGTCATCCGGTGAATCGGGCATGGACCGTGTTCGAGCAGTGCCTCATCGTGCGCCTTAGTCTCGTAGCCCTTGTGCTTTTCAAAGCCATACTGCGGGTACTGCTCGGCGAACCGGCGCATCAGGCGGTCTCGCGTTACCTTGGCGATGATGGACGCTGCCGCGACAGACGGGATTTTTGCATCGCCGGAAACCACGCACTCGTGCGGCTGCTCGAGTCCCTGTGAGCGGTTGCCGTCCACATAGACGAAATCCGCCGGGCGTGTCAGACCGTCCACCGCCTGCTTCATCGCGCGGTAAGTCGCCTGCAGGATGTTGATCTCGTCAATCACCCGCTCGTCCACGAGCGAAACCGACCACGCAAGCGCGTTTTCCGTGATTTCATCGAACAGCTTCTCTCGCTTCTTTTCGCTGAGCTTTTTCGAGTCGTTCAGTCCCTCGATGACGATTCCGGCGGGCAGGATAACTGCGGCAGCGCACACCGGTCCGGCGACCGGACCGCGTCCGGCCTCATCCACGCCGCACACCGAGCCGTAGCCGTTCGCCCATGCTTTTTCTTCGTATTCCCAAGTCATGTTTGTCTCTCCTAAAACCAAGGGCGAACACTGCGGTTCGCCCTCGAAATGTTGGTTTATTCCGGCTTCTCGAGCGTAATGCGGCCGAGAACACCGCCGCGGAACTCATCGAGCAGGATGCGCGCCATGCGCTCGGTGTCGATCTCACCGCCGCGCAGCAGGAAACCGCGGCGCCTGCCCGCCTGCTGCAGCAGCCCATAACCGAGGAAATCGCACTCCTCCTCCGGAATGGCGATGCTGTAGCGGTCGATGATGGTCTGCGGCGCCTGTTCGGCGAGTAGCTCCATCAGCTTGCAGCCGAGCGTCTCAACATCCAGAATATCATCCTTGATCGCGCCCGTGCACGCCAGCAGAATGCCGACGCGCTCATCGTCGAACTTGGGCCACAGGATGCCCGGGGTGTCGAGCAGGTCAATACCGCTCTCCACGCGGAACCACTGGCTGCCGCGTGTTACGCCCGGACGATCTGCCGCCTTGGCGGATTTTCTGCCGAGAATGCGGTTGATGAACGTGGATTTGCCCACATTCGGGATGCCGACGACCATCACGCGGACGGACTTGCCGACCAGACCCTTCTCGTTCCACTGGGCGATCTTGTCCGCCAGCAGCGTGCGAACCGCACCGGAGAACGCCTGCGTGCCATTGCCGCTGCGGCTGTCGGTCTGGATGACCGCCATGCCCTGCTCACGGAAATGCTTCGCCCAGACAGCCGTCATGTTCGGATCGGCCAGGTCGATGCGGTTAAGGATCATCATACGCGGCTTGCCTGCCGCGATCTCATCCATATCCGGGTTGCGGGACACCTGCGGAATGCGTGCGTCCACGACCTCACAGACCGCGTCCACCTGCTTGATATACTCCGCCATCTGCCTGCGGGTCTTTGTCATATGTCCGGGATACCATTGAATATTCATATTACTTCACCGTTCCAAAATCGCTGATTGGGAAAACCACGCTCTGCACATGACCGAGGATGTAGCGCTCATCCACCATGCCGAGACGGCTGTCGCGGCTGTCGGTAGAGGCGTTGCGGTTGTCGCCCATGACGAACACGCAGCCCTCCGGCACGGTCTGCGGATAGGTCAGATCGCCCATATGCTCGAGTACGTCGATCGTTTCGTTGATATACGGCTCATCGAGGACCTCGCCGTTGACGCTCACGTCGCCGGTTACAGGATCAATGTCCACCGTATCGCCGCCGGTCGCAATGATGCGCTTGACGATCGGCTGATTGTTGTAAAAACCCTCCTTGCGCAGCACGACAACGTCTCCGCGCTCGGGCGTATAGTTCAGGTTGCTTACCAGCATGATGCTGTGATCCTCGAGGGTCGGGTACATGCTCATGCCGTCCACGCCGATCAGGCGCACGAAAAACGTGAATACGACCACGAAGAACACCAGAACCGCCATCAGGGATTCGCCCCAGCCGAACAGCTCGCTCGAGAAGCGTCCCTCACTCTTTTTATTTTCGGTTTGCTGCATTATGATTTCCTCCATCAAAAAGATAGCATACAATATTATTATAGCGATAATACAGCGTATGCGCAAGTGAAAACAAAAAACGGAGAGCAAAAGCTCCCCGTTTTTGTTCGGTTGTAATGTTAGAATTAAACCTTCTCTGCGATCTTGGCAGCCTTGCCTACGCGGCCGCGCAGGTAGTACAGCTTAGCACGGCGAACCTTACCGCTGCGAACAACCTCGAACTTAGCAACGTTCGGGGAATGTACCGGGAAGGTCTTCTCTACGCCTACGCCGTAAGAAATGCGGCGAACGGTTACGGTCTGGTTTACGCCAGCGTGCTTCTTAGCAATGATGATGCCTTCGAATACCTGAATACGCTCGCGGTTGCCCTCCTTGATCTTTGCGTGTACCTTAACGGTGTCGCCGATCTTCAGAGTGGGCAGATCGCTCTTGAGCTGCTGCTCGGACAGGACTTTAACGAGATCCATTTTTTAGTCTTCCTTTCGTCTTAGACATTCTTGCCGCATCGTAAACCCATAAATGAGCAGAGGAATGCCCGTGTTCATTGTTACTCAACTATAATATCATATCATGTGGCGGATTGCAAGTGTTTTTTCAATCCTGCGCAGATTTTTGTCTCATTCGCTCGACAGACTCGGCGTGAACGGTCTCGGTCTGCGCCTGCGCCTTCTCGTTGTCATAAAGGCCGATGACAACGTAGTCTCCCACCTGCAGGTCCTCAAAGCCGATTTCCTGCGTTTTGCCGGTGTCGGAATTGTAGGCAGAAAGCATTGCTTTCAAACAGTCTGCCGTGCCATGCTCGCCGAATACAGTCGTCTCTCCCGCATCCCGCACAGTGATTGTTTGATTCCGGCTGTCTGTGGACACAATTTCTGCGTCGGCAAGCAATCTAATCGGCTTTTGCTGACTGCAAGCGCATAAAAGCAGACAAATCCCCAATCCCGCAGCATAAGAATTTTTTCGCATTTTATTGCCATCTTGCATAATTTTTATCGCAAATCGCTTGCATTTCTTATTCACTTTTATTATACTGAAAATGCTACCCGATGTAAAGGAGTGTTTTTTCATGTGGGCATACGAAAGCGTATTTTATCAGATCTATCCCATCGGCTTCTGCGGTGCGCCGCGCGTAAACGACAGCGTGACCGTTCCGCGCATCCGCAAGGTCAGCGACTGGGCGGAGCATATTGCATCTCTCGGCTGCAATGCCGTGTACTTCTCCCCGATTTTTGAGTCCGACAGCCACGGCTACGACACCCGCGATTTTCGCCGCGTGGACTGCCGTCTCGGCACCAACGAGGACTTCGCCGCTGTCTGCAAAACGCTGCACGAGCACGGCATCAAAGTTGTGCTGGACGGCGTATTCAATCACGTCGGACGAGGTTTCTGGGCGTTCAAGGATGTGCAGGAGAAAAAATGGGATTCCCCCTACAAGGACTGGTTCCACATCTCCTTTGACGGCAACTCAAACTACAATGACGGCTTCTGGTACGAGGGCTGGGAAGGTCATTTTGAGCTGGTAAAGCTCAATCTGCGCCACCCCGATGTACAGCACCACATTTTCGAGTGTATCCGCCAGTGGAAGGACGAATTCGGCATTGACGGTCTGCGGCTGGACGTGGCGTACTGTCTCGACAAGGATTTCATCCGTGCGCTGCGCGGCTTCTGCGACTCGCTCTCGCCCGACTTTTTCCTCGTCGGCGAACTGCTCCACGGCGATTACAACCAGTTTGTCGGAGACGGCATGCTGCACTCCTGCACGAATTACGAGTGCTACAAGGGTCTGTATTCCTCGATGAACAGCTACAACCTGTTCGAGATCACGCATTCGCTGCTGCGCCAGTTCGGTCCGGAAAACTGGACGCTGTATAAAGGCAAGCACCTGCTTTCGTTTGTGGATAACCACGATGTGACGCGCGTTGCGTCCATCCTGCAGAATCCGGCGCATCTGCCGCTGATCTATGCGCTGCTGTTCGGCATGCCCGGCATTCCGTGCATCTACTACGGCAGCGAGTGGGGTGCCGAGGGCAAAAAGCAGGACGGCGATGACGCTCTGCGCCCCTCGTTCGAGCAGCCGATCGTGAACGACCTGACCGCCCGCATCACCGCAATGGCGAAGGCGCACCGCGAAAGCCGTGCGCTCTGCTACGGCGGCTTTAAGCAGCTTGTACTCACCAACAAGCAGTGCATCTGGGAGCGCGAGACAGACGGCGAACGAGTGCTCGTTGCCGTAAATATCGACGAGCAGCCGTACCACGCACACTTTGACGCGCGCTGCGGCCGTGCTGTGGACCTCATTACCGGAGAAATGCACGACTTCGGCGGTGGAAGCGAATTGCCGCCGTACTCGGCTTACTTCTGGAAGTGTGAGTGCTGAGCGTGCCCGTAAGATCGAGAAAACCCTCCGTATGGTTTCATACGGAGGGTTTTTATGCCTTTATGTCGGATCATATCCCGGCAGTTCGCTCTGATCGGCAGGTTCTGCCATAAGCTCTTGATTCAAGTCATTCCAACAGGCGCCGATATCCGCACGTGTGAAATAGCGAAATCCGCCTGTCTGCGAAGCCAGATAGCCGTTTTTCACGCCGCTGCAGACGTAAATCAGTTCATAGTTCGTCCCGTCCGAAAGCTGAAACCGAAAACTGGTCACATCTCCTCCGTCACCGCTATCATCTATCGTCTTATCTTTGAGCGGCAGACCTTCCAGCCGCTCGTACAGCGCTTTGATATCATCTTTTTCTGTAACGATTTTCTTCTCTGCCTCTATAGGAACGCCCTCGAAATGATACATTACAGCACTTTCCACATCATCGGCTGTAAACGGCAAGTCCAGCTTGACCGTTTTTCCACTGCAGCCGATCAATCCCGTCATGAAAATCAGTAAAACGATAAAGCCTGCTGCCTTTTTCATTTCATCACGCTCCTTTACAAGAAATTACTTTCGCTTTACATAGTCGATAACGAGGGCATAAGTCGTGCTGTCCGCCAGATCGGCGCTGAATACGACAGTCGTACCGTCCTTGCGGTAACGCTCGAGCGCGGACTTTTTCAGCGTCAGCGTCTGACCGCTGACCGTGTAGTCCTTGTTTGAGGTCAGCGTATCGCCGTTCACGGTCACGCTTTTCAGGCTTGTGCGCGTCAGCGGCAGCGTGAACTTCGGTTCGCTCGGCGAGAACGTGTTGTACTCCTCGACCGCCCAGCTTTCGCCGGTCGGTGCGGAATCGCTCACGGTCAGGGTGAACGCCTCGGTCTTGCCGTTTTTCAGTTCAACGCTGATGGTATAGCTGCCCGCTCGAAGCTGTGCCAGCACACCGCGCGGCAGGATAAGCGAACGCGTCGAAGAATCGAACGTGTAGTCGATGCTCGACAGACCGAGCACCACATCCCGGATATCCTCCGAGGTATTGGCGCCGCTCAGACGCGTGCGTACATCTGCGTAGTTCTCCGACTTGTAATAGCGGTCAAAAGACGCATTCTGCACATTTTCGCTCACCGAAGAATCGGTAACAGCAATGGCGATTGCCGCCGTTTTGCCGTCCGAGAGCGTCAGCGTCAGCTTGTAACTTCCGCGCGGCAGCCTGCCCAGCCAGTCCGCGCTGATGGCGGCGCCGGTCGAGGTCTGCGTATAGTCCGTGCCTGCGGTGAGGACTGCACCGTTACTCTCGATTTTCTCAATTTTCAGACCGTTCGGCACGGTGACCGCAACATTTTTGCCCAGTGCAGAGAGGTTATTCAAATCGACCGCTATGCTTTCCGGCGAAACAGCCGCCGTCACGCTGCCCGTGAGCGTCTGTCCGCCTGCGGTGGCGGTCACGCCGTTTGCGATCGTGTAGCCGGAGACCCGCACGCTGCTGGCAAAACTCACGCCGCTGCTCTTGATCTCCGCCTGATAAATCGTGCCATAGCCGGTGACAGACGCAGGCTTGCTGGCGGTCATGCGGTAGACCGACGCATTCGCGGTGGTGGAAACCATGGATTCGGTATCCAGCTCCAGATGATTGATATCCGCATCCAGCGTCAGCGAAACCTTCTTATCGCCGTTTATTTTTACATCCGCGAAGCCTTCATAGCCTGGGGTGGTCAGCTTTTTCTCGTAGAGCACCGCTGTGCTGCGGACCTCTGTGTTCGGAAAACGAGCGGCGCCTGCCGCAGTAACCTGCAGCAGGCGACCCATAGGCGAGGACACAACGATGTGGTCGCTCATTGTATTCGTCATTGTTACCGTGCCGCCGGCTACGATGATCGTACCCTTGACGTACACGTCATTCAGCTGTACCGCATCCGAGGCCAGACCTTCGGTCAGGTACAGATCGCCGTCGATCGTCGCGTCGGACAGCGTGCAGCTTTCCGAGATGGTGACGTTCGCGGTATCGCTCTTGAGGTCGGAGCCGGTATAGGCTTTGCCGGCCGTCGAAAGCGAGGTTCCAAGGTAATAGTACAGGATCTTCGCCAGCTCGGCACGGGTGATGACCTTGGCCGGCTTGAAGGTGTTATCCTTGTAGCCGGTGATGATGCCCTTGTCCACAGCCGCCTTGACGTAGCCTGCCGACCACGCCGCAACCTGCGCCTTATCCTTAAACGACAGGTTTGCCGGTTTTACATTGCCCGGATTGGCCTTGTACAGCCGTCCGAGGATAACCGCCGCCTGCTCACGGGTGACATACCCCTCCGGATTCATCCTGCCGTTGCCGGTGCCGTTAATGTAGCCGTACTTCTCGGCAATGCGCACCGTGTCGTAGTACCACGAGTTGGACTGCACATCGCTGTACGAAATGCTTGCCTTCTCCGTGAAGTGAAACGCACGGTTGACATAGCGCATGAACTCCGCACGAGTGACCTTGCGCTCCGGCTCGTACTTGCCAGTGGTCGCACTCGGATTGATGATGCCCTCATCATCCAGATATTCGATAAAGTTTTTGCTCCAGTGTCCGTCCAGATCGGAGGCAAACGCTGCCGGTATCATCGTTGCCAGCATCGCTGCACACAGGAAAGCAGATAGTAAGCGTTTTTTCATAAGATACACCTCGTATGTGGGTTACAGGCAATACCAAATGATTGAACAAGAGCGATTTACGAGCAAATTTTGCGTACTGATTAGGCGTGGTTTTGCAGCAATACGAGGTATTGCAAAAAATCACAACGACATCAGGACACAAAATTTCCGTAAAGCGCCGCAGCTTTAATCGTTTGGTATTGCCTAAAGTATAACATAGACAAACCCGCTTGACAACAGGCTTTGCCGGACACATTCTGCCAATATTTACGCATTTCGGACATATTCGAGGAAAATTCGCCCTTTACGACTTGTGCCGCCGAACGCTTCCACGCGCGCACGGCCGACGCCGCGCACGGTCAGGCGGTCGCCTTCCGTGATCTGGTGCTCCGGCTTCATGCAGGGTGTGTTGTTGACGAACACCAGTCCCTTCTCGATCCGCGCCTGTGCGTCCTTGCGCGGCAGACCAAAGATCAGAGCGGCTACGCTGTCCAGTCTGGGCGACGCCACCGAACCGGTCCCCCGTTTTTCCTCGACTGCCGCGTGCTTCAGGTCGCCGAGGTCCTCGCGCGTCAGCGAAAGCTGCTTGCGGCCCGCTTTGGCGAAGTGCATGAGGATGAACTCCGCCATATCCTCGAGCACGATGATGTCTGCGCCTTCCTCGTGCACGAGAATGTCACCGACCACCGAACGATCGATCTGCAGACCCATCAGCGAACCGAGGTAGTCGCGGTGCGTGAGCGTGTCCTCCCTGCGCTTGCGGGCGCGCAGCAGCGCCAACGGAGCGGACAGCTTTGCGCTCTCGGCATCCATGTAATCCGGATAAAACAGATAGATCCCGCGTTCCGCGTCCTCATAGCCGCCCCAGAACAGCGCATGACCGGTCGCTCCGGCAAGGCGCACCGCATCCGTGCACAACGCCCGCTGCTTGAGGTCGAGGAACTTGGTATGGGTCAGATAACCGCGCTGCTCACACGTCTGCTCCTTGTCGAGCAGTCCTGCCAGCAGCAGCTTATCGTCGCCGCTGTGTGCAAGCGCGGTCAGGATCTCTTGCTTGGTCTTCAAGGTATTTTCCTCCATTGCGGCATAGATTTTCCGTTATGCCGCCTATTGTTTTGCATGATAGTATTGTACTATCTTCTTTTTTCGTTTACAATAGAGATTAGCATTTTAATGATGGAGATGATCAAATTGACCGTGAAGGACGCCGTTTTGCAGGCACTCGAACAGGCACGAGGCACCCGCCTTTCCGGCGGACGGCTGGCCGAGCAGCTTGGCGTATCCCGTGCGGCGGTGCACAAGGCGATCGCCGCACTGCGCGAGAGCGGCCTTGCCATTGACGCCGTGACCGGAGAAGGCTATCGCCTGGCCTCGGATGATGACAGCCTGACCGCCGCAGGCATTAACGCGCTGCTCGATACCGCGGTCATCGGACGCGAAATCCTGGTCGAGCCGTCGCTTACCTCGTCCAACACGACGATGAAGGAGCAGTATCTCGGCCGCAGACACGGCTTCACGCTGTTTGCCGAGGAGCAGACCGGCGGACGCGGACGGCTCGGCCGCACATTCGTCTCCCCTGCCGACACCGGCGTGTACATGACCATTCTGCTGCATCCGACACTGCCGCTGTCGCACCTGTCGTTCGTCACCATTTCGGCGGCGATCGCGGTCGTGCGCGCCATTGAGCAGACCGCAGGCTTCACGCCGCAGATCAAATGGGTGAACGACGTGCTGATGAACGGACGCAAGCTGTGCGGCATCCTCACGGAAGCGACCATCGAGGGCGAAACCGGCACGGTAAGCTCGCTTGTGGTCGGCATCGGCATCAATCTGCATCCCAATCCGGCGTGGCCCGAGGAGGTACAGGCGGTCGCGGGTGCCATCAGCGACTTCGGCAAGCCGCCCCGCAGAGCCGAACTGGCAGCCGCTGTCCTCAACCACTTCGAGGACGTGTACGCGTTGCTCGATCAGGGCAAGAAACCCGAGTTGCTCGAGCAGTACCGCGAACGGCTGTGCTGCATCGGCCGTCCGGTAACGGTCAGCAGTCCGGCAGGCCGCTACGAAGCCGAGTGCATCGGACTGGACGAGAATGCGCATCTGCTGGTGAAAACCGCGGACGGACAGGTAAATGCCCTGTCCTCGGGCGAGATCAGCATTCGACTGTAAACCGCATTTTTATACATTATATATAAGGAGATATTTCTATGTTTCAAACCGCTGCAGGCGTGACCGTTCCGTTCCCCGAAAAGCTGTCCGAGCAGTACGAGCTGGACGGCAACACCATCACCGCAAACCTCAGCTTCGAGAAGCTGAGCGACTTTGTGCATTCATTCTACGCCGAGCTGGACGAGCCGCTGTTTCTCGCCATCCATCCGGATGCGGAAAGCGATGAGGTCTGGTATCTGGACGGCATGACGAAAAAGCAGCTGACCATGATTTTAGACGGCTACGGCGAGCTGCTGTATCAGGACGGTCTTTCGGCATTCGCCATTGGCTCTCTGACCACCGAGGAGGAGCTTTTCGTACAGAAGTACAAGGTTCTGTCCATTTACAGCGAGACTGCAAAGCGTTTCGTTCCCCTGCTGAAAAAATACGGCATGGAGCCGACCGGACATCTTGTCACCGCATGGGATACCTTCTCCGAGGAGAAACCCGGCGCCGCAGAGCGCCTCGAGATCGCCGGTCAGACCGTGCCGGATATGATCAAAGAGCTGTGCAAGATCGGCATGTATAAAGGGTAATTGAGAATTGAAAATGGAGAATGGAGAATTACGATACAGTTTTCCATTCTCCATTTTTATTTCAAATTGCGTTATGTGAAACAATAATGCGTATAAATTAACCCGCACGTTCATTTTCCATTCTCAATTCTCCATTATTCTCCCGTTAAGGAATAAAAAGACACCGAAAAAATCGGTGTCTTTTCTTATCTGGCTTACATTTAGATTTCCATAATGATCGGCAGGACCATCGGACTGCGCTTGGTCTTCTTGAACAGGTAATCACTGACATCGCCCTTGATGGCGGATTTCAGGCTGTTCCAGTCACGCAGATTCTCTACCGAGCAGCGGTCGAGCGCCATCTGCGAAATGGTACGCAGCTCCTCCATGAGCGCCTCGGCTTCCTTGACGTAAACGAAGCCGCGCGATACGATATCCGGACCCGCAATGACAACGCCGGTCGTTGCATCAACCGTGACAACGATAACCAGCAGACCGTCCTCGGACAGATGCTTGCGGTCACGCAGAACGGCAGTGCCGACATCACCGATGCCCAGACCGTCTACCAGCAGACGGCCGGCCGGCACGGAATTGCCCAGACGAGCCGAATTTTCGCTGATCTCGATCGGACGGCCGATCTCACTGACGAGAATGTTCTTCGGGTTGACACCCATCTCGCGTGCCAGACCGGCATGCTGCACGAGCATGCGATACTCGCCGTGTACGGGAATGAAGTACTTCGGCTTGCACAGACCGAGCATCAGCTTAAGATCCTCCTGGCAGGCATGGCCGGAAACATGGATGGCTGCCGAACGGTCGTAAATGACCTCAGCGCCCTGCTTGTACAGCTCGTTGACCATGTTGTTGATCGACTTCTCGTTGCCCGGGATAGCAGACGCTGCGATCAGGATACGGTCGCCGGAATTGACCTCCACCTGCTTGTGGCTGCCGTACGCCATACGGTACAGCGCGGACATGGTCTCACCCTGAGAGCCGGTGGATACGATGATCAGCTGGCTGCGCGCGTAGCGCTTGATCTCAGAAATGTCGATCATGACCTTGCCGGAATCCTTCAGATAACCCAGCTCCATCGAAACCTTGGAGATCTTCTCCATACTTCGGCCGCAGACGGCTACCTTGCGTCCTGCCTTGGCGGCAATGTCGAGAATCTGCTGCAGACGCGATACATTGGACGCGAACGTTGCAATGATGATGCGCTGGTCGCTCTCCATGATAAATTTCTCGAGCGATTTGCCGACGATTTTCTCACTCGGCGTGTAGCCCGGACGCTCGACATTGGTCGAGTCGCTCATCAGCGCAAGCAGTCCCTTCTTGCCCAGCTCACCGATGCGGACAAGGTCGATCATCTCACCGGAAACCGGCGTCAGGTCGATCTTGAAGTCGCCCGTGTGCAGGATGGTGCCCAGCGGCGTGGTGATCGCCAGCGCAACCGAATCCGCAATAGAGTGGTTGGTGTGGATAAACTCGATCTTGAAGCAGCCGAGCTTAATCGTATCACCGGCGCGCACGCGGTTCATCTTGACCTTCTGGGGCATCTTGTGCTCGGACAGCTTGGTCTCGATGATGCCGCAGGTCAGTCGGGTCGCGTAGATCGGTGCGTTGCACTCGCGCAGAACATACGGAATAGCGCCGATATGGTCCTCATGTCCGTGGGTGATCACATAGCCGCGCAGCTTGTTCAGGTTGCGCTTGAGGTACGTTGTATCCGGAATGACCAGGTCAACACCCAGCATATCGTCATCCGGAAAGGCAACGCCGCAGTCGATAACTACGATGTCATTGCCGTACTCGATCACCGTCATGTTCTTACCGATCTCGTTCAGGCCGCCGAGCGGTATGATCTTCAATTTTTCCTTCATAATAGTATTATCACTTTCCTTTATCTGATTGTTGTTTATTATATGTACGCGGATGTCGTTTCCGCTTTTCTGAAAAGGCAGACCATGCGATCCCGTCTGTCTTTATCCACATGTGAAGGATGCGGCCCGTTTTCGCTGCAAATGGCACAGCGCATTCCCGCACGGACTGCAAACACTTATTTTTAATATACCACAGCTCAGCAGAATTGTAAAGAGTCAGTCACCAAAGCGCTCTGCGCGGCTTCGTCGAAACAGCCAATCTACCTATATACTATTTATGCACAGTGTCCCGCTGTTTTACCCATTCTGCGTGTCCTGCATAATGACCGGTCAAACCGGGCAGACTTTCTTTTCGGTCCCTGCGGTTTGTAACAAAGCCGCCGATGTGCGTTTTACACGGCTAACCGTAAAAAACTGTTTTTTCGCCCAATTATGCCATACAGATTAACGAAATCCAGCGACGAACTCTGTGAAATATGCACAAAATTCTATGAAACCGTTTGACAAATTGGAGAGGATGCAGTATGATTGGTTACAGTTCGGAAACAGAACGTAAACAAAACAGTAACAACCCAGAAAACAACATCGGTTTTTCCGATGGCGCGGGAAGTGTTCCCGCTGCGTTTTCACCTGACTTTTAGGAGCGTAACACAAATGTCTATTTCTCTGCGTAAGCATGCTGCCATGTTCCTCGCGGCAACCTTCACGGTAGGCTCGATGGCAACCTTCGGCGCTGCTGCACTGGATCAGCCGACTGCGGTACTCTCTTCCACTCTGAACCATTCTGTCGGCACGGTGCTCACCTCTGCCGAAATCTCCAACGCACAGCAGGCTATGGCGAAGGCAAAGGCTTCCGCACTCAAGGCACAGCAGGATGCTGCCAAGAAGGCGCAGGAGGAAGCTGCTAAGAAGGCTAAGGCTGAGGCTGCCAAAAAGGCCGCTGAAGAAGCAGCTAAGAAGGAAGCCGAGATCAAGGCCGCTGCAACCAAGACCGCTTACAACCAGCTGGTCGCAAGTGCAGCCACTGCCCGTCCGGTAGCTTACTCCACAACGTATCTGGCAAGCGATGCCATCAAGGCAAATGCCACTGCGCTTGGCAATTATAAACTGACCTTCTACGATCCGTGCGTTGCGTGCAACGGCAACAATCAGGCACTGACTGCTACCGGCACCACCCTGACCGAAGGCCGCACGATCGCAGTTGACCCGTCCGTCATTCCGCTCGGCAGCCGCGTATTCATCGAGGGCTACGGCGTGTTCATCGCTGAGGACACCGGCGGAGCGATCAAGGGCAACAAGATCGACATTGCAGTAAGCACCCACGAGCGTGCAAACGAGCTTGGCGTGCAGTACGCAAACGTATATCTGCTCAAGTAAATTTTGAAGAGCTGTGCGAAAGCACGGCTCTTTTTTTCTGCCTGTTTGAGCGGTTTTGCGGTTGCAGACATGGATGGCATCGGTTTTCGTTTTGTATTTCGCGTCAGAATCGCGTGTGATGAACTTTTGATGGATCGGTTCAAAACTATACGGCAAATTTGCAAAGTCGATTGTGCCGTGTTTGAGCGGCTTTTCATTGTCATTCCAGAAATTAGGGTTTTCGCTTGTGAAGCGAGAGAATCCTGCCTCACCGGCAGGGGCACAAGAAGAAGAGAACCAAGGTCCCCTCCTTCCTATTCAGCACAGCGAAAATCAGAGAACGGTGAATTGCCTGAAGGGCAAGAGAGAGTCCTCCAGAGATACCTGTGCCGCGCAACTCGTTGGTCTGGTGGCCACAGACGGCATCTGCGAATTCTATCTATTGCTAAATGCTATCCCGCAGGGTGCGCCGACCTTGGCGCACCGCTTGTCATCGGTCCGCACAATTTATCCCGCAAGGGAGACCACCGGCCTCCCCTGCGATTACACATCTGCAAATGGTAAAAAAACAGCCGCAGACACCCTGCGGCTGTTTTGATTCAATTACGCGCTCTCGCGCTCCTCCTGCACCTTGGCGATGCCATGCTGGATCGGCTTCCACTCGACCTTGCCGACCAGAGCGGCGATCGAGATCGGAACATAGGTGAGCATGAAGAACGGGAAGGTAAAGGTATACAGCACCTTTTTCCACGCCGGACCTGCGATGCGCTTCCACTCGGCGATCATCGTCACCGCGCCGAAGGCAAACAGGCTGAACGTAATGCCGCGCACGGTCAGCATCAGAATACGGCCGAGCATGCGCATAACGCGGTATGTAATGTATGCCGGCTGTGCGAAGCTGGTCACGCACAGGAGTACGGCCAGCAGCAGCGAGCCGATGGTAACAAGGTTGCACGGTGCAACCGTCATCAGCATATCATAGCAGGACATGCCCGCCTTGCCGCCGCGCGTACAGCCGCGCAGCAGTGCGCCGGTATACTTTGCGTCCACCTGATAGAAGCCCTTGCTCCAGCGCAGACGCTGGTCCCACGACTGGCGGAAACGCTCCGGCTGCTCATCGTAGATGATGGCATTGCCGCAGTAGCCGATCTTACGGCCGCGGACCGCACTGGCGATGGAGAACTCGATATCCTCAGTCAGCAGATGATAATTCCATCCGCCTTCCTCACGGAGCACATCAGCCGAAATCAGAAAACCAGTGCCGGAAACCGCACAGTTGACGCCCAGACGGGTTCTCGGGCGGTTCAGGAAGCGCGACTCACGCAGGAACCACAGTGCATAGCCTGCGGAGATCCAGTTCGCGCAGAAGTTCTGCGAATTGCGGTAGCTGGTCAGTGCGGAATACTCGCCGGTATCGTACATCTTGTTCATCTCACGGACGAACTGCGGATCTACGATGTTGTCCGCATCGAATACGAAAAACGCGTCGTACGCATCCTCACCCTGCTCCTCAAAAATATGCTTGAACAGATAATCCAGCGCGTAGCCCTTGCCGACCTGCACCTTATTAAATCGCTCGTACACGATCGCACCGGCGCTGCGTGCTACCTCAGCGGTATTGTCCGTGCAGTTATCTGCAACAACAATGACATCGAGCAGCTCTGACGGATAATCCTGCTCCTTCAAGGTGCGGATCAGTCTGCCGATAACGGCGGACTCATTGCGTGCTGAAATGATCGCCGCGTAACGGTGCAGCTCTGCATTTTCTACGCCGCCGCGCTGCTTGCCCCACAAGCCAACCAGAAGGTAAAAGATCTGGTACGCATACGCCGCAGTAAAGAAAATGAACAGCACCCACTGCATGCTCTCCAAAAACCGAAGCATAAAAATTCCTCGTTTCTTCTCCTGATGTATTTCTCTATACTTTAGATATTGTGGCGGTTGTTTCAACCCTTGTACTATAATAGCACTATTAACGCATTATGCAACACATTTTTAACCGGATTTCACAAAATTTTTAATTTTTCACTGTTCGCACAAAATTTTTGTGCTTTCATGCGTTTTTTTCATGCCACTTTGCCCTGTCTTTCCGTGGAAAACAGTAAACCGGGAGATGCATTCGTCCCGCACCGCTGACGCTCTTTCACTTTTCCCTGCTGTTTGCTTGGACAAATCCGGGTTTTCTCTATAACATCATCAATTTCGTATACATTTTATAAAGGAAGGGAGGGCATTTTTCCTCGCCGCTCTCCCCTGCATATACAGCAAAACGGCTGCCGCATTGCGACAGCCGCCGGTATTTGATTATTAAGGCAACACCGCACAATTAAAGCTGCGGCGCTTTGCGGAAATTTTGTGTACTGACTTTGTTGCGATTTCACAGTAATACATTAAGTATTACTGCAAAACCGCGCCTCGTTAGTACACAAAATTTGCTCGCAAATCGCTCTTGTTCAATTATGCGGTATTGCCTTAACCGTTTACCTGCTTTGCCAGCTCGTCAGCCAGCGCTTCGAGTGCGCCGAGCTGGTTCTCTGCCAGTGCAGACTTGATGGAGATCGGGTTCTCGAGGATGGTCATGTTCTTCATGCCCTCGAGCATGCCGATCATCTGCTTGCCCGCAGTAGCGGCCCAGGTGCCGTTGTCGATGACGGCAACCGTGCGGTTCT
Organism: Butyricicoccus faecihominis; assembly: GCF_014648015.1. Taxonomy (NCBI): domain Bacteria; kingdom Bacillati; phylum Bacillota; class Clostridia; order Eubacteriales; family Butyricicoccaceae; genus Butyricicoccus; species Butyricicoccus faecihominis. Next base: position 140,764 of record NZ_BMQH01000003.1, on the reverse strand, counting down.
GCAGGTTAAGCGCCTTGATGTCGGACAGATATGCTTCCATCTTGGGCTGGATGCCGCTGTTGTAGGTCGGCGCAGCGAGCACCAGATGGCTGCAGCGGAAGCTCTCTGCCACCAGCTCGGAAACGTCGGTCTCAGATACATCGTACATCGCGATATTCTTCACGCCCTTGTCGGCCAGCATGCCTGCGAGCACGTTTGCGGCGTTCTCGGTGTTGCCGTACATGGTCGCGTAGGCGATCATGACCGTCTTGTCCTCCGGCTCGTAGGTGCTCCACTTCTGGTACTTCTCCAGCAGCAGGCCGAGATCCTTGTGCCAGATCGGACCATGCAGCGGGCAGATCATCTCAATATCGAGCGATGCCGCTTTCTTAAGCAGCGTCTGCACCTGTACGCCGTACTTGCCGACAATGTTGGTGTAGTAACGGCGGGCATCGTTCATCCATGTGGTGTCGAACGTGATCTCGTCATCGAAAATGTTGCCCGCCAGTGCGCCGAATGTGCCGAATGCATCAGCAGAGAACAGGATCTTGTCCTTCTCGTCGTAGGTGACCATGACCTCCGGCCAGTGCACCATCGGCGCCATAACAAAGTGCAGCGTATGCTCGCCCGTGGACAGCTTGTCGCCTTCCTTGACGACCAGCGCACGCGCGGCAACGTCCGTTCCGTAGAACTGGGCGAACATGCCGACCGCCTTGGCGCTGCATACCATCTTCGCCTCCGGATAGCGGCGCAGCATATCGTCGATCATCGCACAGTGATCCGGCTCCATGTGCTGAACGACCATGTAGTCCAGCGGACGGCCGTTCAGCGCGTGAACGACGTTTTCGATATACTGACGGCTAATGGACTCGTCCGCCGTGTCAAACAGCACGGTTTTCTCATCCAGCAGCACATAGCTGTTATAGGATACCCCCTTGGGAATCGGGAACAAATTTTCAAAGCGGCTCAGGCGGCGGTCGCTGCCGCCAACATAAATGAGATCATCCTTGACCTTTCTGGTACTGTGCATCGCACGACACCTCCGTGTAAATATCTATATTGAATTGTAGCATATTTTTGTGCATTCGTCCAGTGGTAGGGTTAGTCTCGGCATACAAAAAAACGACCGATGAAACAGCCGGTTTTTGACGGGATACAGGTTTCGATCGATTGCAGCAGCGGGCAGGTACCGAGCACCATGAACAACAGGCTGATCAGCCGGCCGACAATCTCGCCGGGAGTTTGCCGTTCAGCGGTCCGTGCAGTATATCGATCGAGCGTTTTGTCTTTGCCATGTGCATTCTCCGTTTCGTTTTTTGGTCTACTTCTATTGCAGCACGGTTTTATTGATGAGAAAAGCACATGTTTCTCATGTTTTGCATTGCAATTCTGCATATATATTGTTTTGTCTAAAAACAAAGAAAAAGTGCAGAAAACTTGCGTTTTCTGCACTTTGAAAGCACAAATATTGATTAGCGCTTGGAGAACTGCGGTGCGCGACGAGCGGCTTTGAGACCGTACTCACCTGACCTTGATCCGAAAAGTCCAGTATTCATGCGGGTTTTCGGGCTTTCCTCTCTCAGTAAACCCATAGGTAAACCCACGAAATCGAGAAATTTTTGGTGTAGTTTAACGCAGCCCGAATGCTGCATTCACAACGCTGCTCAATTCCTCAGGTTTATTATACTTGACTTTCGCATAGATGTCCATAGTCGCTTTGCTGTTCTCATGGCCTGCCAGATACTGCACCGTCTTAGGATCACCACCTTTGTAAATCAGACTGGTGATGTAGGTGTGCCGCAGCATATGCGGAGTCACCTTGAAGTCCATCGTATACACCAGCTTGGGATTGTTCGGCTGATGCTCACCAAACCTTGGCTTTATTCTATGCTTCCTCGTTCGACAAAATATTCTACAATCATATCGAATTTGCTCGAATGGGAAAGGGTAACCCCTGCCTTGCCGAGCGTCTCCTGGATCTGGACAAGTGGCAACTCCAACATCCAGAAATTGTAGTCCTAAAATATGCAGTCAAACATATTGGGCAACAGTAAAAGTAGTTTTGATTTTCGCGGTAGCTGCGTTCATTGAAAACTTGCAATTTGCGAACAACTCGCATATTGACTTTCTTGCTTTCTTGGATTATAATATTTGCGAATGAACTGCAAATTGGAGGTGCGGTGACTTGCATAGCTACAGCACGCGGCAGCGAAAGGTTCTGCTTGCCTATTTGAGCCAGCACCCGGACGAGCTGTTGTCCGCACGGCAAATTGCGGACGCTTTGGCAGATAAAAACATCAGCCTGAGCGCCGTATATCGAAACCTTGCACAGTTAGAGACAGAGGAAAAAGTGCGTCGGAGCAGCAAGAGCGGCACGCGCGAGGTCTACTATCAATACCTTGATGCCGAAGGCTGCAAAGGTGCGCTGCACATGAGCTGTATCAAATGCGGCAAGACCTTTCACATGGCAGATGGTAACGCAGCTTTGCTCGCAAAGCTTTTGGCGCAGAGCGAACAGTTTATATTGGACACGACTGACACGATCCTCTATGGAACTTGTTCGGACTGCAAGGGAAAATAACGATTGGAAAGGAGGACAGACCATGACAAAGAAATTTCGTTTTATGACGGGCTTGCTGGCCGTAGTGCTGGCCTTTGTTATGCTGTCCTCTCTTGCCTATATCGCAGTGGAATCCGACCATGACTGTACTGGCGTGGACTGCGCCATCTGCCATCAGATCAACGTCTGCGAAAACCTGCTCAAAAGCATTGGGCTTGCTGGCTCCGCCGCAGCTACTGTAACGGCGATTCTATATATTCTGTGCCGGATCATTCCCTCCTGTACAGAGGTTGCCCGCACCTTTACGCTGGTTTCTCTCAAGGTCAAACTTTCAAATTAAAAATAAGAACTTTTTACAAGGGTGTAGTCTATCTGTTTTCGGATAGACTTTTGCGGCGTTGCTGTTACCCTTGTATTTTTGCGCCCATTTTTAAGTTCTTATCATGATTTGGAGGTAACAAACCCTATGAAAAAAATAACTGCGCTGCTGCTTGCGCTTTTGATGCTCGTCGGCGCTCTTGCCGGCTGCGGAAAGCAGAACGATACCAACAAAACCGACAAACTGAGCATTGTCACCACCATTTTCCCCGAATATGACTGGGTGCGTGAGATTTTAGGTGACAAAGCCGATAACGCCGAAGTCACGATGCTGCTTGATAACGGCGTTGACCTGCACAGCTATCAGCCCACTGCCGATGACATTGTCAAAATCTCCAACTGCGACCTGTTCATCTATGTGGGCGGCGAGTCCGACGACTGGGTGGACGATGCTCTGAAAAATGCCACCAACAAGAACATGAAGGTCATCAACCTGCTGGATGTCCTTGGCGACAGCGTCAAGACCGAAGAAGTGGTCGAGGGTATGCAGGAAACAGAGCACGATCACGACCATGACCACAGCAAGGAAGTCTCCACCTTTGAAGATGACGAGGTTCAGGACAGAAGCCTGTCTGATTGGGCGGGCGACTGGCAGTCTGCCTATCCCTTTGTGCTGGACGGAACGCTGGATGATGCGTTTGCAGCGATGGCAGAGAAAGGCGAAATGACCGCCGAAGAATACAAGACCTACTATCAGAACGGCTACAAAACGGACATTACCAACATCGATATTGAGGGTGACCACATCGAGTTCACCTACGAAGATAGCAAGAAGGTCGGCTCTAACTACAAGTATGTCGGCTATTACATTCAGAACTGGTCTACCGGCACGAAGGCGGCCATGTATCGCTTTGAGGCGGAGGACAAGGATTCCGGCGCGCCGGTCTACATTGAGTTCAATGACCACATGATCGAACCGGCCGCCGCCGAACACTTCCACATCCGGATGAGCAACGAGAGCTTCGACGCGATTGTCGATCCCGAAAACTCCTGGCCCACCTTCTTCCCGGCTGACATGACCGGCGAAGAGATCTGCGAACACATGGAAGGGCATGACCACGACGAGGACGAAGACCACGAGCATGAGGAAGAAAAGGACGAGCACGTTTGGCTTTCTCTGAAAAACGCGGAGGTTCTTGTAAATGCCATTTCCAAGTCCTTGCAGGAGCTGGACCCCGACAATAAGGACACCTACGCTACCAACGCCGCTGCCTATATCGAAAAGCTCTCTGCGCTGGACGGCGAATATCAGGCTGCCGTGGACGCTGCGACCTATAAGACCGTTCTGTTCGGCGACCGTTTCCCGTTCCGCTATCTGGTGGACGATTACGGTCTGAGCTACTATGCCGCTTTTGTGGGCTGCTCCGCCGAAACGGAAGCCAGCTTTGAGACCGTTTCGTTCCTTGCTAAGAAGGTGGATGAATCGAAACTGCCCTGCGTTCTGACCATTGAGGGCGCACAGCATAAAATTTCCGAAACCATTGTCCAGAACACCGCTGAGAAAAATCAAAAGGTGCTGACCATGGATTCCATGCAGTCCACCGCTTCTAAAGATGTGGCAAACGGTACGACCTACCTCTCCGTGATGGAGAAGAACCTGTCCGTGCTGAAAGAAGCATTGGGTTAAGGAGGTAGGTTTATGGCTCAGCTCACTTGTCAAAATCTCCGCGTCGGCTATGATGGGAAGTCCGTTCTGCAAGATCTCAGCTTTGAGGTCTTTGCAGGCGACTACCTCTGCATCGTAGGGGAAAACGGCTCTGGTAAGAGTACACTTATGAAAACGATCCTTGGCTTGCAGCCGCCCATCAGCGGCAGAATTTTGACAGGCGACGGGCTAAGGAAAAATGGGATCGGCTACCTGCCGCAGCAGACCGTCGTACAAAAGGATTTCCCTGCATCCGTGAGAGAGATCGTTCTCTCCGGGTGTCAGGGGCGCTGCGGCAGCCGCCCCTTTTATAACAAAGAAGAAAAACAGCTTGCTGAAGAAAACATTCGGAAAATGCAGATTGATAAGCTCTCAAAGCGATGTTATCGAGAGTTGTCCGGCGGGCAGCAACAGCGGGTATTGCTTGCCCGTGCGCTGTGCGCCACACAAAAAATGCTGCTCTTGGACGAGCCTGTTTCCGGGCTTGATCCCAAAGTGACAGCGGAAATGTATCGTCTGATCGACGAACTGCACCATCGGGACGGTATCACCATTATTATGATTTCTCACGATATTGCCGCCGCAGTCAAATACGCCAGCCATATTCTGCATATTGGCAACACCGTTTTCTTCGGAACAAAGGCAGAGTATCTCCAAAGCCCGCAAGGGCGGCTATTTGCCGCAGAGAAAGGCGGTGATGAACAATGACTGCAATCTTGGAAAAACTGACCCTCTATTGGGCGTACCCCTTTGTCCGCTATGCGCTGGTGGTCGGCGTGCTGATTGCGCTCTGTTCCTCTCTGCTGGGCGTAACGCTGGTGCTGAAACGGTTTTCCTTCATCGGTGACGGACTTTCTCATGTGGCGTTCGGAGCCATGGCGGTTGCCGCTGTGCTACAAATCACCAACGAAATGCCGCTGGTCATGGTCATTACAATCATCAGCGCCGTGCTGCTTCTGCGTACCGGGCAGAACACGAAGATCAAGGGCGACGCCGCCATCGCCATGATCTCGGTGGGGGCACTTGCTATCGGCTATCTGCTGATGAATTTGTTCTCCACATCCTCTAACTTGTCCGGCGATGTGTGCAGTACGCTATTCGGCTCGACCTCTATTCTGATGCTGACGAAAAGCGAGGTCTGGCTGTGCGCGGTGCTGTCGGTGGCGGTCGTGGCGGTATTTGTTCTTTGCTACAACAAAATTTTCGCTGTGACCTTTGATGAAAACTTTGCAAAGGCTGTGGGGACAAAGGCCGATTTGTATAACTTACTGATTGCCATAACGGTCGCCGTTGTGATCGTGTTGGCAATGAACCTTGTCGGCTCACTGCTCATATCCGCCCTTGTTATTTTCCCGGCGCTGTCTGCCATGCGGGTCTACAAAAACTTCCGTGCGGTGACGATCTGTGCGGCCGTCCTTTCCGTCTGCTGCGCCGCACTGGGCATTCTGATCTCCATCCTAGCTGGAACGCCGGTCGGCTCGACCATTGTGGCTGTGGATATTTTTGCATTTCTGATTTTCTCAGGAATATCCCGATTGGGAGGTATCCGCACATGAAACAGGCTTTGTTTATTCTCGCCGTCGCGCTTTATCTGGTTTCCCTCTGCGCCTGCGGCGATCAGAAGATCCAGTCCAAATCGAAGCAGGGCAGCGCGACCCAGCAGGTCGTTCAGGAGCAGATGGCGAATGCCACAGGCGAAACAACCGCTCCGCCGACTGCAATTCCGGAGCAGCAGCCTGCTTCGGATAAAACTGCACCGAAAAAATCCGTTCCGGAACCGGAGCAGACGCAGCCCGCCGAAGCGCTTCCGGACTATGAACCGGCACAGGCCTCCGGCGAACCGGATGTCGATCTGACTACGCTCAGCAGCACGATGGTCTACTCCGAGATCTATAACATGATGTACGAGCCGGATCGGTATGTCGGAAAGCGCATCCAAATGAATGGGCAGTTTGCGGCCTATGGGAATCCGAACACCGGCGCGGTGTACACGGTCTGCATCATCATGGACGCGACTGCCTGCTGCTCGCAGGGGCTGGAATTCGTCCTCGCGGGCGAGCATAGCTATCCTGCCGACTATCCCGAACTGGGAACAGAAATCACGGTCGTTGGCACATTCCAGACCTACGAAGAAAACGGATATATGGACTGCCATCTGGTCGATGCAGAGATAACCAAGTAAGAAATCGTATCTTGCAAAAAATAGCAGCTTTCCACCGAAGCCGCATTTCTGCGCAACGGTTGACGAAAGCTGTCTGTTTTGCTATATTATGCCCGTCAGCACAGAATATATCCGATGCGTGGCTTCCTGCATCGAGCGAGCCGGGTGGTATTGAATAGCGCTTTACAATCACCCGGCGGTTATCGCCCTAAAATGCAACTTTTCTGCGAATACAAGCTGATTTTCAGTTTCCACAGTGTCGAACATACTCTGCATCGAAATACCCACCTATCGACTTTGCGGTTTTGTGGGATTTTTTGCACGACCGCAAATATACACACGCCCCAGCGAATGGTGTTCACCCCGCAGCAATTCACTGTTTCACAAAGGAACTGCACAAAAGCGATAACTATTTCACCTTTTTCACTGCCCTTGCTTTACAGAGACGAAAATTGGTGATTTTCGACCCTTAGATGTACAAAAACAGGCGGCACCCAGCTGAGTGCCGCTCAGCCTGTAGAAAAAGTCTGTCTTAGCAATCACGCCAAGGCAGGCTTTTTCGTTTGAAAAGGGAAAAATAGCAGCCAAGAAAAATAATCGGCCGCCAAAATCCTTCTCCACCTCTTCCTATGAGAAGGATTTTTGCGTTTCCATTTCCAAGCGGCCAGTTTTTTCAAATTCATGGCAGCAAATTTAAGCTTCACCCAGTTGGTAACCTGAGCCAAGCCTCTGTACTGCGTATAGCGCATACCGTGCTTTTCTTTTGCATCGGCAAACACACGCTCAATTTTTTGTTGTCTTAGCTTGTAGATATCCCTGTACGAAGGTGTGTGTCGTACATCCTCAGCCATCTCCACAAAGTGCTGCCAGATATGCCTTGTAACGTTTTTTTCGCACTTGGCATTTTGTGTACACATCGCTTTTGTTGGGCAGTCTGCACACAGATAAGAACGGCTTTTGTATTCGCGGTAGCCATCGCGGTTTGTGGTAGAATGAAGTCAGAACTCTGCCACTTTCAAAGATTCTTTTGCAGATCCAAGGGGTTTTGTAGGCGCTGTCGGCTGCAACGATTTTGTGTTCGGGGTAGTGCTGGCAAATATCATCATACAGAGAATCAAATGCTACGCTGTCGTGAATATTTCCTGGCGTAACATGTACACCTAAAATAAAGTTGTGCTTGTCACAAGCGGTATACGCTTCATAGGCAAAGACTTTCTTGTGTTCGCCCGAATACGCCGCATTCCGGGTCTGTAGTCGAAACAGTCTTTTCTACCATTTCCGATTCACCGGAGTTATCTCCACTGCCAGAATCATTCCCGTTGTTGTTTTCGTCGAAGGGCTTCTTTCCGTGCGCTTCTCTGTCCAAATATCCCTCGTCCGCAGCTGCCTTTAATACCCAGCGAAAAATACACTCTACCGATGCGGTATTAAAACGGTGTTTGAAGTTATAGCTCACCGTTGAAAAATGCGGAACCTGCTCGTTCAGCGGATATCCAATAAACCACCGATGCGCCATATTCATCCCAATCTCTTCCAGTGTTCGGTGCAGAGAACGAATGCCGTAGATATGTTGAATCAGCACAATTTTGAACAGAACAACAGGATCAATGCTGGGACGTCCATTGTCTTTGCAGCACAAATCCTCAACAAATTCATACACCTTATTAAAGTCGATCGCTGCATCGATCTGACGCAGCAGATGGTCCTGAGGAACCATCTGTTCCAAACTTACAAACTCAACTTGATTTCTGTTTTCAATATTTTTCGTTAGCACGTTTATCACTCGTACTTATTATTCCATTTTTCGAACCATTTTACCAGAAAAAGGCCACCCAAATACTTCACGGTCAAACTCCATAATGAGGCCTCCCAATGTGTTACAGAGTAGAGATTTCTATGTATGTTGCGGATGATAAACTTAGGGCAATACCGCATAATTGAACAAGAGTGATTTGCGAGTAAATTTTGCGTACTGACGAGGCTCAGTTTTGCGGTAATACTTGATGTATTACCGTGAAACTGCAACAAAGTCAGGGCACAAAATTTCCGCAAAGCACCGCCGCTTTAATTGTGCGGTGTTGCCTTAGTTTTAATATATACTTAGGGCTTATTTGCTTTTCTTATTCAGCAGTTCACCATATGATCTAAATTCGTCAATGCGATGATCTCCTACAAGGGGACTGCATCATCTGCTTTGCGCTGGCGTTCAACCGGAGCAGTCTCTCACTCTGGGGGATTCCTTGGCGAATCAACTCCGCATTGATGCTTTCAAGATTAGCAAGAACGATCAATTGTTGCAGGCTTGCTTCATCCCGAATATTTCCTTTGGAATCCGGGTGTGTCTGGCGCCATTCCTTTGCCGTGATGCCGAACAGTGCAACATTCAGCACATCTGCTTCATTGGCGTAGGTAAAGCACTGACGCTGTGGGATCACATCCGGCGGAATCAGTACATCTTTGATTGCATCCGTATGCTTCCTCCGTATTCTGAAATTTGGTTGGCTGCAAATCTCGGAAACGGAGGGCGGGCCGCGGCAGCGGGGTTGCGCACAGGGCGCAAAAAATCCCACAGCGACACCGCTGCGGGCATAAGAGTATTTGAGGGTAACGATGATGGACGGGGCGGGGTATCCTCAAAAGGACGCAAAAAGTCAGGGCATCCGATGCCCGGCCATAGGTGAATGAAGGAGGGCTGCCATTCGACAGCGACGACAGTGCCGCGGATGTGAGGATACCTCATAAGAACCGCCTGTTCCGGCTTGGAGCCATGTTTTTCATTATCGTGCAGGTTCGGCCTCTGCGCTCAAAGCAGAAGATCACGACAGAAAAGCGGAGAGATTGCTGTATCGCAGTCTCTCCGCTTTCAACATGGATGGCTGTTCAGAAGCTCTGAACAGAGGGATGTATCAGATGGTGTGTTCTCAGTGGTCGAATGCCTGCCGGTTATTTCTTAGGCGGGTATAGAATGCTGCTTCAACCCCCATGTTCGTTGCCTACCGATTGGCCTCTTGTTCCTACATTTTGCTGACAACAGCCCTGATATCTACCACTATAAAAGCTATCCCTCGCTTGTTCATCTGCCTCCGATCATCCTTCCGGAAATTGCTCATTTGTGTACTTCCGCCGATAGCTGGACCATAGTTGAAGTCCCACTGGGACAAACGGGCTGGTGACATCACATAGCTGCCATGTTCAGCCGGATGCATCTGCTCCTGTGTTCATTTTTGAAATGATGTCAGAGAGGAAGCTGTCTGCGTTCCCAGACCTCAGGTCCTTTTTCTGAAGCAGCAGCACGCGTTCATCGTCGCAGACCACAAGCCACAAATGCAATGATTCAAAGACGCTCTTTATCCGTGTATAAGAGAGATGTTCTTCCTTCTCCTCTGCGCAGATCGTTACACCGGCATCCTCGAAGCGGATAGTGGTTTTGAACTTTTCCCAATCAACGGCCCGCCGCAGCTTCAGCGCTTTCCACGCCTCCTTTTTGCAGGATGCCGGTATGCGCGGCGGCGTTCTTCCGCGAGCAAGGGCAAACTCCAGCAAACCTGCAATGATCACGGCTCCGCCCACAATGATTCCCGCGGTGGTTTTTGGCGGCATCAAACCAAGAATCAGTGTCAAAAGGCCCAGAGCCAGCAGGAACACGCCATAAATGCGGTAGCGCACCGTCCGCTTTTCGCGCGCCGGGCCTTTCGCGGCGTGAGTTCTGATGCGGTCTATCGCATTCCACATAGCAGGGCAGCGCCGCCGGCTTTCAGCTTCCAAACACTGGTGCAGCAGCTCTACGGTTTCTCTGTCCACAGCAGGGTCATCGCAGTTGCTTATTTGAAAAAGATACATGGTGCTTCTCCGTTTCGAAATCGGCTCATTGAGAGTGCCGGAAAATCCATTCACAGCATATCGGACTGCCCGGCGGCAGTCCGATATGCTGTGATGTGCTGATGGTACTTTGCATAAGAATTGCCGACCGCTTGCATCCTATTTTTCAAACAGATGCAGCAGATATCCGTAGCCCTCGGCCTCCATTTTTTCATAGGGGACGAAGCGCAGAGCCGCACTGTTGATGCAGTAGCGCACGCCATTGGGGGACTCCGGATCGCCGGTGAACACGTGGCCGAGGTGGGAGTCTCCGGCACGGCTTCTGACCTCTGTGCGGCGCATGCCGTGGCTCAGGTCCTCCAGTTCCACCACGGCAGGGCCCTCAATGGGCTTTGTGAAAGCCGGCCAGCCGCAGCCGCTTTCGTACTTATCCGTGGAGGAAAAGAGCGGCTCGCCGGTGACGACATCCACATAGATACCCTTTTCAAACTTGTCCCAGAACTCGCCCGTGAAGGCACGCTCCGTGCCGCTCTCCTGCGTAACACGGTACTGCTCCGCCGTCAGCTTGTCCCGGATGGACTCCGCCGCAGGCTTCTGATAGTCGCCCGGGTCGATGCGCAGCCGGGAAAAAAGCTCCATCTCCTCGCGCGGGATGTGGCAGTAGCCGTCCGGATTCTTTTCGAGGTAGTTCTGATGGTATTCCTCGGCGGGATAGTAGTTCTTGAGCGGGCCGATCTCCACGAAGAATTTCTCGCTGCGGCCGCGCTCGATCTCCGCGATGCGCTTCACCGTTTCTCTCGCGCTTTCATTGGTGAAGTAAACGCCGGTCTGGTACTGGCTGCCCCGGTCGTTTCCCTGCCGGTTTTGTACCGTGGGGTCGATGACATAGAAGTACGCCATCAGCAGCGCGTCGAGGCTCACCTGCTCGGGGTCGTATTCCACCCGCACGGTCTCCCGAAAGCCGGTCTCTCCCTTGCAGACGGTCTTGTAATCGGCGTCCGCCTCGCAGGTGCCGTTGGCGTAGCCGCTCTCGGCGTCGATAACGCCGGGGATGGACTGCATCAGCTGTTCCATGCCCCAGAAGCAGCCGCCCGCCAGATAGATGACATTGTCTGTGGTATCCATATAGGTGATCTCCTCGTCAGACCGGTCAAAAGCCGGGCCGTCCATGTTTGCTTCCTGTCCGCTCTTTTCCTTCGGCACAGTCTGCCGCCCGGCGGCGCAGCCGCTCAGCAGCAGTACCGCGGCGAAAAGCAGGGCTAATACACTTCGATACATCGCGTTTCCTCCTTTCAGGGGAATCCGGGCTCACTCCGCCCCTTGCCCGCCGAGGGCAATGCAATGGCGCGCAGCAGGCACTTTTTTAAATCTCAGGTCAGCCCATATCGGCGGCAAGAGCCTGGTCGATGAGTTTTTGCAGCGTCTCCGCCTGCTTCTTTTCCGTGATGGCGCCTACGATGGGTTCACCCACGATGTTGCCGCTGCGGTCGACCACATAGGTTGTGGGATAGGCAAAGATGTTGGTGGTAAACTTTCCCGCCTCACCGTCGGAGTCAAAATACACATTCTGATAGGTGGCGCCTTTCTTGGCAAGCACCTCCTTCGCCTCGGCAATGGCCTTCTCGTCGCCGTCCAGCGTGAAGGTGTTGACGCCGATGAGCGCGCCGCCCTTCTTCGCCAGTTCCTTGTTCAGCGCGTCCAGCTCGCCAAGCTCACCCACGCAGGGATTGCAGGTGGTGAACCAGAAATTCACCACGGTGACGGCGTTGGCGGAGAACAGCTCGTCGCTCTTCACCGTGTTGCCATCCAGGTCCTTGCCATCAAAGACGGGGAATTTCTGCATACTGCCGTCGTCGGGAGGGTTGCTCGTGTCGCTGCCCGCGGGCATGCTCATATCGCCGTCCATGGATTTCTGCATGATATCGGGATACTTCTCTTCCAACTCGGTCAGCTTGTTTTCAATATTGCTGATCTCCGTGGCTGACTCCTTCAGCCATGCAAACTCCTCGTCGCTGAACTCTTCCTTGGCGTCCTCGATGGTCTTGAGCAGGAAGTCGCCATAGTTTTTGCCGTCCTCCTGCATGGTCATGCCCTTATCGGCCGCCATGAACACCTTCTCCCAGAGCTCGGTTTTTTCCGACAGGAGCGCGTTCTCCTGTGCCATGAGTTCCTTGTGCATGGCGAGCGCTTCCTCGGCATTTTTCGCTTCGCCAGTCATGGCGGAGCCGTTACCGCTCATGTCGCCCATCTTGTCATTGTTCTTCGTACCGCAGGCCGCCAAGGCCAGCAACATCAGCACGGCAAAAGCCCGTGTAAAAATTCTCTTTCTGTTCATTTTGATTCCTCCATCGTTATTTTCTTTGTTGTTTCTTTCCCATTGCCGAAGCCGTAGTGGAAGCTCACGGCGTTCGTCGGGCAGGCGCGGATGCACATCCCGCAGCGGATGCACTCGGTATGGTTGGGCGTTTTCGTCACATCCACATCCATCTTGCAGGCTCTGGCGCATTTCCCGCAGGAGACGCACTTATTCTTATCCACTTTCATCTGGAAGAGGGACACCCGGTTGAACAGCGCGTAGAACGCGCCCAGCGGGCAGAGCCACTTGCAGAACGGTCGGTAGAACAGTACACTCAGCGCAATCACCGACAGCAGGATGCTGAATTTCCATGTAAACAGCTTGCCCAGCGCCGCCCGGATGCCGGAATTGGCAAGGGACAGCGGGATGGCTCCCTCCAGCACGCCTTGGGGGCAGAGGTATTTGCAGAAGAACGGGTCTCCCATGCCAACATCGTTCACAAGGAACGCCGGCAGGAGAATGACCATCACCAGCAGGACAGCGTATTTCAGGTATGTCAGCGGCTTCAGCCTCTTTGTGGAGAGCTTCTTTGTCGGAATTTTATGCAGCAGCTCCTGAAACCAGCCGAAGGGGCATAGAAAGCCGCAGATAAAGCGCCCCAGCAGCACGCCCAGCAGAATGAGAAAGCCTGTGATATAGTAGGAGAAGCTGAACTTGGACGAGCCCACCACCGCCTGAAACGCCCCAATGGGGCAGGCCCCGGACGCCGCCGGACAGGAGTAGCAGTTCAGCCCCGGCACGCAGACGGTCTTCCCTGCCCCCTGATACAGTCTGCCCTTGAGGAAATTCGGCAGATGCAGGTTGGTCAGCAGCGTCGCCCCCGCCTGAATCCAGCCCCGGAAGCGGGACATGGTCTGTGAAACGCCTGAAAACTTTTTACCCAATGCCCACACACTCCAGACATAATTGGATTGCTTTGCTCAGCACCGTCGCCGCCTCGCCCCGCCAGACACCGAAGCACAGCATGGTAATTCCGGTTATCAGCAGCACGATCTGCGCCGCGGCCTTTTTCCCGCAGCTCATTTTTCATCACCCTTTCCGATTTTCTACCCCCATTATAGCGCGGGAGAGTTAAAGTCTCTGTTAAGAACGAAAACTTAACGCAACTCTTATCTGTTTTTTCTATAAGGAAAGCAACACAAAAACGAAGAAATATAAAGGAGGGCTCTCATGCACCTTTTAGTAATTGAAGATGAACGCGCCCGGGGCGAACGACTATCGGGCAAAGCTCTTCCACTTGGCGGAGCTGGAGGCCCGCATCCGCAGCCTGACATTGCGGCAGTTCACCCAGCAGGATGTGCTGCTAAGCTGCGGAGGCCTGACCTTTGACACCCGCTCCCGTACCGCCGCCGTCAACGGGCAGACGCTGACGCTGACTCGCAAGGAAACGGGAATCCTGGGATACCTGATGGTGCATCAAGGAAGTCCAGTAAGTCAGGAGGCGCTGATGGATCACGTTTGGGACAATAGCGTGGACAGCTTCAGCAATTCCATTCGCGTCCACATCTCCGCCCTGCGCAAAAAGCTCCGCGCCATGCTGGGCTATGACCCCATCCGCAACCGCATCGGCGAGGGCTATCTGATGGGAGGCGAGGAGGAATGAAGCGTCTTTCTTTGCAGTGGCGCATCACGCTGATGACCGTCCTGCCCATCGGCATCACCTGCGTGGCCATGAATTTACTGCTGTGCTCCTCCGGTGTGTACTATATGGACACCATTGCGGACAGCTTACAAGGCGGCAGCACGGTGATCCTGAATGATGGCGGAGCGGCGAGCTTTGACCCGCAGCTCATAGCGCCCAACGAGGAGTTGACCATCGTCGTCGATGGGGTGCAGGGGCGCTTCCGCACCACCAACTGGTACATCACGGCGGCGGTAACGCTGCTCAGCGGCAGTTCATCGGCAACGCCGCCCACAAGCTGCGCACGCCACTGGCACTAATGCAGGCACAGTTGGAGCTGTTTTCCGCGGAGCATCCCGATGTGCGACCGGAGACGGCGGAGTTTCTCACCCTCCTGCGCGAGCAGACAGAGCGGCTGACGCAGATGACCAGGACGCTGCTGGAGATGAGCAATCTGCGGCAGGTGGCGCGGAATGAGCGGATCCAGCTCGCTCCATGGTCGAGGAGATCTTCACAGATCTCGCGCCGCTGGCGGAGAAGCGAAGCATCACGCTGGAAGCGGAGGGCGACAGCTCCCTGACCGGCAACGACGCGCTGATCTACCATCTACTCTTCAACCTGACGGAGAACGCCGTCAAATACAACCGCCCCGGCGGCTCGGTGCAGGTCGAGCTTGAGCATGGGCAGGAAAAGTGCATCATTCGCGTTTCCGACACCGGCTGCGGCATTCCGGAGGAGTATCAGCAGAGCATTTTTCATCCCTTCTTCCGGGTAGACAAATCCCGCAGCCGCGAGTACGGCGGCGCGGGACTGGGGCTTTCTCTGGTGTGGGAGATCGCCGATCTCCACGGCGGCTCCGTTTGGGTGGAGGAAAGCTCGGACAAGGGCACGACCATCGCGGTCGAACTGCCGGCAGGGACAGAAAGCGATCCCTCCGGCGCGGATATCACATAACAGTCCTCGGCTGATTCATGGCGATCGTTTTTCAACCTCCACAACATTATCGCGGCAACTTTCGATCAGTTTCCTGTCGTGGGTGATCACAAGAATGGTTCTGCCGTTCCGCGCTTCGCTTTTCAGCCTTTCCGCGATCAGGCGCATATTCTGCCCATCAAGGCCGCTGGTGGGCTCATCAAGGATCAATATCCTGCGGCCGGAAAAATGGCGCAGGCGATGGCAAGGCGCTGCTTCTGTCCGCCGGACAGGGCGGACGGATGCGCATCCCTGTACTCGTAAAGCCCAAATTCTTTCAGCAAATGTCTGGTACGGTCTTTGTTTTCTTCCGTCAATCCGGTATTCAGCAGCAGCTCCTCCGCCACGCTTGCCGTAAAAAACTGCGTTGACATGTCGTTGCCGCAGTAATAGATTTCCCTGCACCGGACTGCCGATCTTGCTTTTTTCCCGTCTATCAGGATATGTTTTGTCATTTTTTTTGAGAGTAACTCTTGACAGCTCAAACTGTGTCTGATATAGTTACAGTATAAACTGTTATCAAAACAGACACAGTTATTTCGGAGGTGAATCTATGCGTCAGATATTACTTTTTGCGGCACTTGCCGCCTCGCTGGCACTGCTGGCTGGCTGCGCGCTGTCCAAAACAAAAAAGGATACGGAGGACGTGGCAGAGAAGGCGGCGTATCATAAAATCAGCGCCGAGGAAGCCTATAAGATGATGACCTCGCAGGAGGTCGTGGTGGTGGACGTTCGCACCCGGGAGGAATACGACGGCGGACATATTGAAAACGCCGTCCTTGTCCCCAACGAGAGCATCGGGAGCGAAATGCCCGAGGCGCTGCCCGATAAGGAGGCAACGCTGCTGATCTACTGCCGCAGCGGCCGCCGCAGCAAGGATGCCGCCCAAAAGCTGCTGGCGCTTGGGTATCAGAGCGTCTACGACTTCGGCGGCGTCATCGACTGGCCCTACGAGCTTGTGAAGGAGGGATAATTGTGAACAGCTCCTTTAATCTGGCAGTCCACGCGCTGGTCTGCCTGAGCCACAGCGGACGCTCTCTCAGCAGCGAAGCGCTGGCGGAGAACATCTGCACCAACCCCACCCGCGTCCGCCGGGTGCTGGCGGGGCTGAAAAAGGCAGGAATGGTGGAGACCCGGGAGGGCTTGGACGGCGGCTACCGCCTGACGGCCGATCCTGCGAGCCTGACTCTGCGGCAAGTGGCGGAGGCGGTAAATACCCGCTTTGTGGACTGTGCGTGGCACAGCGGCGACATCGACCGGGACTGCGCCATCTGCTCCGGCATGGCGGGCGTCATGGACACGCTGTATCGGAACATGAACGAGGAATGCGCCGCCTATCTCTCGCACATTACGATCACAGATATTGAAACACAGCTTTTTACACAGAAATAGGAGGATATACGATGCTTACCATTACGACCAACAGCTTTGAAAACGATGTTCTCCGCGCGGACAAGCCCGTGCTGGTGGACTTCTGGGCACAGTGGTGCCCCTACTGCCGCCGCATTGCCCCGGCCTTTGACAAGGTGGGCGAGCAGTACGCCGATACCCTGACGGCGGGCAAGATCAACTACGACGAGGAGCCGCAGCTCATCGAGCGCTTCGGCATCGACACCATCCCCACGCTGCTGCTCTTTAAGGACGGCAAGGTGCTCGGCTCCATTGTCGCCCCCGCCTCCAAGGCGGCCATTGAAGCGTTTATCAAGGAAACGCTGGCGCAGTGAGGACACGATTATGAAGCAGATCTATGATATGATCGTCATCGGCGGCGGCCCCGCCGGTTACACCGCCGCCCTGTATGCCGCCCGTGCCGGACTTTCCACGCTGGTGCTGGAAAAGCTCTCCGCCGGCGGGCAGATGGCGCTGACGGAGCAGATCGACAACTATCCCGGCTTCGAGGACGGCATCGACGGCTTTACGCTGGGCGAAAAAATGCAGCAGAGCGCAGAGCGCTTCGGCGCGGTGACGGAGCTGGCGGAGGTGTACAAAGTAAGCCTTTCCGGGAAGATCAAGACGCTGGAAACCAGCGAGGGCGTCTTTCAGGGCCGCACGGTGGTCATCGCCACCGGCGCGTCGCCCCGTCCCCTGGGCGTTCCCGGCGAGGATACGCTCATCGGCAAGGGCGTCCACTACTGTGCCGCCTGCGACGGCGCGCCCTATCGGGGCAAGACCGTGGCGGTGGTGGGCGGCGGCAACTCCGCCGCGGCGGACGCTCTCGCCCTGTCCCGTATTGCAAAGAAGGTCTATCTCATCCACCGCCGCGACAGCCTGCGGGCGACGAAGGTCTATCATGAGCCGCTGATGAACGCGCCCAACGTGGAATTCCGCTGGAACAGCACCGTTTCCGCACTGCTGCACGAAAGCCGCCTGACGGGGCTTCGGCTAAAAGACGTCAACACCGGCGCGGAGCAGGAGCTTGCCTGTGACGGCGTGTTCATCAGCGTGGGACGTGCCCCGGCCACGGAGCTGTTCCGAAATGAGCTGGCGCTGGACAAGTCCGGCTATATCGTGGCAGACGAATCCACCCGCACGAATCTTCCCGGCGTGTTTGCCGTGGGCGACGTGCGCACCAAGGCGCTGCGGCAGGTGGTCACCGCCGTATCGGACGGCGCAGTGGCCGTCCACTATGCGGAGGAATATCTGGCGGAGAATCGGTAAAGGGCTGCAAACGATCCTCTCAACGGCAGTTCCTGTCCGTAAGCGATACGATTGCGAGCCTTGCCTCAAAAGAGCGCAGGGCATGTTAGATTAAGGAGATCATATATATGTGGCTGTTTTTCGGAATTTCTGCGATCATTTTTACAGGATTCAATCTGATTTACTCTTTTAAAAACAAGAATGAAAAATGGTTTAGATTCGCAGCCCTATCGTTCACTGCATTGACCGTATGTTCGTTTTATTCAGACGGAGCGATGCGTGTGCTAAATGAAGATTGGGGAGGCTTGATGGATATTATGCCAACCATGAGCAAGGCTCTGTGGGTATGTGTAGGGATATCTATTCTATTAAACTCTGTTTCGCTCTTTCGAGAGAAATAACCACATTTCTATCTCAAGGATACCATCCCCGGCTGCACACGGCAGGTCTGTGCCTTTGCCGTAGCCTATGTGGAATTTGAAAAACTGAATGCCAATGCTTTATGATAAAGAAGCAGACTTAAAATGACAGCTTCGCACTGTTCCAACAGAGCAAAGGAGTGCCCCAAGGGGCACTCCTTTTTCATAGCTTTACGCCTTATTCAGCAAGATTTGTAATAAGAATATACTGAAATAGTTAAGCAGATTCCAGAAAAGAGAGAAATAAGCGTTCCGGCATGATTCCTCTAAAGACTTCATGCATAGTTTGGCAGCAACGCGCAGTCCTTAGCCGAGTGTGGAGCTTCCGCTATCCGGGTTTGGACGCCAGCCGTCCATGAGCTTGTCATTCTCCATGATAAAGGGAGTCGCCGTATCCTGTCCCCATGAGGTGTCATATTTCCCCATAAGATAATCGCTCAGTGCCGTTCGGTTCGCAAATCGCAGCAGCCGGTACGGCTCCTGAAAGGCAACTTTTTCTACAAAGTACAGCGTCCCGTCCTCCGCCGTCAAAAGTACGCCAACATGCCCGACAAACAGCAGAGATTCCTCCTCAGTCGGCTTATCATGGAAGAATACCGTGATAAGGCGGATCCTTTCATTCTCCTGAAATGTAACGCCGCGGGATGCCCATTCTTCTTGTACAGTTTGCACATGACGCGGTATTTCCGTGGTATTCTTCGCCTTCATAGAGGAATACAGTGCGCGGAAATCCGCAAGGCTGCTTCCTCCCAACGCAGAGGGATCTGTTTTCAGCGTCTCCTCGTCCACAAACAGCACATCTTCACCGGAATTGATTTGAGAGTCTGCGCTCACAGAGATGAAATCCCCAAACAGGCTCATGGCGGTGATCCGGCAGTTATAGCCCGGAAACGTCCCGTTCTTCGCCGTCCATTCGTCCTGCATGGTATAAGGGTCGTATTTCGTATACAGCAGCTCCGCTTCCTCAAAGCCATCCGTAAGCCATTCCTGCTTCACGATGTCATTAAAGTGATCCACACGGCGGAAAAAGCCCTGAATACGCCCATCTGACACGCCTGCGTCGGAGAGCAGCTCCTGCAAAAGCTCCCTCGAACCACTGTCGTTCAGGTTCGTGTATTCAATTTTTTCCAATGCCGGACGCTGCTCGGCTGCGCCGCAGCCTGCAAGTACGGCGGCAATAAGCACAACACATATAATAAAAGTGATTTCCCATCGTGATCTCATAGTTCTAATCTGTCCTTTCTTTGGCGATTGCTCGATTTGCTAAGGTTATTATAGCACCGGATCATAAAACCTATGTTAAGATATACAAAGTGTTGCGGCTTTTGCAGCAAGCAACTTTCCTCACATCTCCAGGTGTTCTGCCATGAGAAGCATTATCTGGTGCAGGCGGCGTGTAGGAGTATCGAAGCAAAGAACCAAAAAAACGCTCATGAGTGCTTTCAATAAAGTGCGGCTGCGGAGATGTTCCTCTCCGCAGCCGCATTACGGTTTGTCAGCGCTTCAGCAGCACCTTCAGATCCTCTTCCGGGGTGGTGATGGGAGCAATACCGAAATTCTCTACAAGGTAGTTCAGCACATTGGGCGAGACAAATGCCGGCAGCGTGGGGCCAAGGCGAATATTCTTGATCCCCAGATACAGCAGCGTCAGCAGGATACACACTGCCTTCTGCTCATACCACGAGAGCACCAGAGACAGGGGCAGGTCGTTGACCCCGCAGCCAAAGGCATCCGCCAAGGCCAGCGCGATTTTGACAGCACCGTAAGCGTCGTTGCACTGGCCTACATCCATGAGTCGAGGCAGGCCGCCAATGGTTCCGAGATCAAGGTCATTGAAGCGGAATTTGCCGCAGGCCAGCGTCAGCACCACAGTGTCGGCGGGCGTCTGCTTGACAAACTCAGTATAGTAGTTCCGTCCGGGGCGGGCTCCGTCACAGCCGCCGACCAGGAAAAAGTGCCGGATAGCGCCGCTCTTTACCGCATCGATCACCTGATCCGCCACGCCAAGCACCGCGCCATGACCGAATCCGGTCATGACCGTGCCGCCGCCGTTGATACCGGTGAACGGCTTGTCCTCGTTGTAGCCGCCAAGCTCCAATGCCTTTTCGATGACAGGGGTAAAGTCCTTATCCTCGCCGATGTGCGTCAGTTCCGGGTAGGATACCACCGCCGTGGTGAACACGCGGTCGGCGTAGCTTGCTTTCGGCGGCATCAGGCAATTGGTGGTAAACAGCACCGGCGCGGGGATGTCGGCAAATTCTCTTTGCTGATTCTGCCACGCCGTGCCGAAGTTGCCCTTGAGATGGGCATATTTTTTCAGTTCAGGATAGCCGTGGGCAGGCAGCATTTCGCCATGGGTGTAGATGTTGACGCCTTTACCCTCGGTCTGCTCCAGCAGCAGCTTCAGGTCGTGGAGGTCGTGGCCTGTGATGACGATGAACGGCCCCTTCTCCACCGTCAGCGGGACAGTGGCAGGCGCGGGCGTACCGTAGCTTTCGGTGTTGGCCTTATCCAGCAACGCCATACACTTGAGGTTTTTCTCGCCCACCTCCATGACGATGGGCAGCAGCTCATCCATGCCCCAGTCCTCGCCCACGGCAAAGAGTGCCTTGGCGAAAAAGCGGTTTACTTCCTCATCGACATAGCCCAGTACCATGGCGTGATGGGCATACGCCGACATACCACGCACACCGAAAAGGATCAGAGATTTGAGGCTGCGAATATCCTCCTGCGCGTTCCAGAGCAAATTCATATCATAATCATCATTCCGCCCGCAGCGAGAGCCGCAGCCAGAGCAGTTTGGTGCCAGTCGTTCCCTTTCCGCGTGCACCTGTTCGATCAACTCGCGAATGGTCTTTTCGTTGAAGTTCACATTAGTGACGGTGGTGAACAATCCCTCGATCATCAGCCGCCATGTATCGGCATTGACTGGTGTATCGGCGTCCGTGGCTCTTGCCAGCCCAATGAGCGCGCCCGTCAGCTCGTCCTGAAGTTCCGCTACATCGGCGGTCTTACCGCAGACACCAGCCTTACCGGTACAGCCGGTACAACCCGCTGTCTGCTCGCACTGAAAGCAAAACATTTTATGATCCATTATCGTTTTCCTCCTATTTCGGTTCAAATTATGTCCTTTTATCAGAAGCTCACGCCTCCTCGAAGAACTCCTTCCCACATTGCACAGGTGGCACTCAAAATCCTCCGGCACCTCGCTCCAAGGCGTTCCGGGGGCGATGCCGCCCTCTGGATAACCTGCGCTCTCGTCATATTATCAACCGCAAAGACTGCATATATACTTTATTGTGCTTCTTTCTTCCTTCCTTTTTCTAATGATTTTGTTATTCTTCCACCAGCCGGCCGTCCACTGTTACGGTAACCACCTGCCACGGAATGAATTTCCCGCTCTGCTGGAGCGCCTTTTTCGCGGCCAGTTCCAGCCCGTCACAGTAATCGTCCCGCATGAGCCGCGCCTTGCCGTCCACCATGGCGATGGCGCCCTCGTGACAGGCTGCGGCGCAGGCGCCGCAGCCGTTGCACTTCTCCTGATCGATTTCAATGATCCGTCGCTTCATGTTCGGTCCTCCTGTTGCTTGTCTGCGCTCATTGTACTATACTAAAGGCAACAAGTCGGTTGAATTTTCAACGAAAGAGGATTATTTATGAAAGAATTTTTTCCGGTACTCCACACCGCGGCGCTTTTCTCCGGCATTTCCGACGATGAGCTTGCCGCCATGCTCTCCTGCCTTGGGGCGAGGATCGACACCTTCCCAAAAGGCTCCCGCCTGCTCCGCGCCGGAGACGCGGTGGATGAAGTGGGGCTTGTGCTGGCAGGCAGCGCCCTCATCGTGCAGGAGGATATCTGGGGAAACCGCAACATCCTCTCCAAGACCGGGCCGGGGCAGACCTTCGCGGAGGTGTTCGCCTGCGCGCCGGGGGCGGTGCTGAATGTGAGCGTGGAGGCGGAGAGCACGGTGACGGTGATGTTTCTGCATATAAGACGCGTTTTGAGCATGTGCCCCTCCGCCTGCTCCCACCACAGCCGGATCATCCGCAACCTGCTGGGCGAACTGGCAGAGAAGAACCTGCGGCTCAACGAAAAGCTCACCCACATGGGCCAGCGCACAACGCGGGCAAAGCTGATGTCCTATTTTTCCGCCGAGGCGCAGCGCCGGGGTGGCTATGAATTCGACATTCCATTCTCCCGCCAGCAGCTTGCGGATTATCTCGGCGTGGAGCGCAGCGGACTGTCGCTGGAGCTTGGCAAAATGCGGGATGAGGGCCTGCTTGACTTTCATAAAAGCCACTTTCTTCTCAAGGCGCCAGAGACGGACGGCCTTCCTCCTTCTACGCGATAAGGAGCCCCCTTTGGGCGTATTGGAAAGTGCGGATACACCGGGCAGAATGTTGGGCTTTTACAGAAGGAGAGCGCAACTACGAACCTGCAGAGATTGACAAGGTAGCGTCAGCTCGTACAATCTGATTTGATCATACCCACAGCCGCTTTGGCTGTGGGTATTTTCTGTTTGAACTCTAAAATCTTTGCAGAACGCAAGGAGCCTAATGCCAAATTCAGCATGTCACCAACTATGAGGAAAACATCTTTTAGAGGAAGGTCAAACGGTTCGACAGGGAAGATGAACAGTGTCCTTTTGCGATGCCGCTTCCGAAAGATTGCGGCTTCGCCCCTTAACGAAGACTTTAAGTTAAATCTGTTATACTGCTGCAGTCCCCTCAAAAATACAGACAGGAGAAAAAATTGACCGTATGATGAAAAAAAGATATCTCGCTATTCCCATTCTTGCAATCGCACTACATTTTTTGCTATCCAATCTATTATATTTCCTTGTGGAAAGGCTCGTTTTGGATATTTTTCATATCCCCCCGCAGCAATTTATGAAACACTCATATTGGGGCGAGATTTTGATCTACGCTGTTCTTATCCTCGTATTCTTTACGCTCTATAAACTGCTTTGGAGGAAAGATATAAGCGAACCGCGCACAGCGACAAATTTTAAAGATGTGCTCGGCAGTCTGGTCGTGGGATTTGGCATTTGCGGGATCTCCGGTCTTTGGATCATGCTGGCAGAACAGCTTCCCTCGCTGCAGAAAAGCGTTGAGGCAATAAACGCCGGTGCTGAAAATATTGCCGGCGGAAATGCATTTGGAACATTTATGATTGCGGTGATTGCTGCACCTGTTGTAGAAGAAATTCTATTCCGCGGCATTGTACTTCGCTCCATGCGGAAATTCACCCCCGTTTGGGCCGCGATTCTAATGTCATCCATACTCTTCGACGTTTATCACCTGAATATCGTGCAGGCCGTTTATGCCACCCTTATGGGCATTGCCGCAGGAATCCTTTACGAGAAGAAAAAGAACCTGTTGTTTCCCATCCTCGTGCATTTCGCAAACAACCTCATTACTATGCTGCAGGGCTTTGCGCCATCCGAAGTGAATGAACTGATCAGCATTTTTATTCTGATTATGATTGCTCCGGCAGGGTAT
The DNA here is from genome assembly GCF_014648015.1 of Butyricicoccus faecihominis. Classification (NCBI taxonomy): domain Bacteria; kingdom Bacillati; phylum Bacillota; class Clostridia; order Eubacteriales; family Butyricicoccaceae; genus Butyricicoccus; species Butyricicoccus faecihominis. The sequence goes on along the minus strand of NZ_BMQH01000003.1, from coordinate 116,715 downwards.
GTCATCTGCCGTTCACTCCGACAGGACAAAAGAGCAGATAGCATGTAAGGGGTTTGCCATCTTTGGTTTTGGGGCGTGTATAGGCAGAAGTCAGAACTCTGCCACTTTCAAAGATTCTTTTGCAGATCCAAGGGGTTTTGTAGGCGCTGTCGGCTGCAACGATTTTGTGTTCGGGGTAGTGCTGGCAAATATCATCATACAGAGAATCAAATGCTACGCTGTCGTGAATATTTCCGGGCGTAACATGTACACCTAAAATAAAGTTGTGCTTGTCACAAGCGGTGTGCGCTTCATAAGCAAAGACTTTCTTGTGTTCGCCCTTGTGGAATACGCCGCATTCCGGGTCTGTAGTAGAAACAGTCTTTTCTACCATTTCCGATTTACCGGAGTTATCTCCACTGCCGGAATCATTCCCGTTGTTGTTTTCGTCGAAGGGTTTCTTTCCGTGCGTTTCTCTGTCCTTGTTTATCTCATCAAACAATTCGTGTGCATAGCGGCTTTGCTTCTTTGGGTGCAGCTTTGCGGGCCTGCTTTTTCAGATTCGCACTTGCCTTTATGTGCGTACTGTCTACAAATATGGCTTCTGTGTCCAAATATCCCTCGTCCGCAGCTGCCTTTAATACCCAGCGGAAAATATATTCTACCGATGCGGTATTAAAACGGTGTTTGAAGTTATAGCTCACCGTTGAAAAATGCGGAACCTGCTCGTTCAGCGGATATCCAATAAACCACCGATACGCCATATTCATCCCATTCTTTTCCAGCGCTCACCGCAGAGAACGAATGCCGTAGATATATTGAATCAGCACAATTTTGAACAGAACAACAGGATCAATGCTGGGACGTCCATTGTCTTTGCAGTACAAATCCTCAACAAATTCATACACCTTATTAAAGTTGATCGCTGCATCGATCTGACGCAGCAGATGGTCCTGAGGAACCGTCTGTTCCAAACTTACAAACTCAACTTGATTTCTGTTTTCAATATCTTTCGTAAGTACGTTTATCACCCGTACTTATTATTTCATTTTTCGAACCATTTTACCAGAAAAAGGCCACCCGTAGGTGACCTTTTTCGACAGGCTGAGGCGGCACCCGGCTGAGTGCCACCTGTTTTTTGTTGTCCAATCCTGCCTGGCAGATGCCGATTTTGTGGTTCTCTCAAATTACTGTCTTATCGGCACACGACTGACAGCCATTTTCTTTTGCTATGTTCAAAGATGTCCGATAACGAGATTCCAGAAGCTCCTGTTCCCGATGTTTGCCATCCCTCCAACGCGGTCCCACTGCATGGATCACATATTTGCAGGGCAAGTGGTATCCCTTTGTGATTTTTGCGCTGCCTGTCTCGCAGCCATGCAGCGTACTGCACTCTGCAAGCAGCTCCGGTCCGGCGGCACGATGAATGCAGCCGTCCACACCACCACCGCCCAAAAGAGATGTGTTGGCAGCATTGACGATTGCATCAACACTCATCTTTGTAATGTCGTTTCTGATAATCTGTAAGGGCATTGCTTATTCCTCTCCCTTCTGCACATCGTTAAACATGCTTTTTTGCAATTCTCGAATCAACATTTCAACCTGTGCCCCTGTAAGAAACGGTGTTTTTATTGTCGATGCCCAATAAAAATTCCGCTTCAAAATTGTTTTTATTTCATTCGGAGAAAGTGCAGGCAACGCCTTGACATCCCCATTAAATTTTTCCGGCACAATCATTCTGACACTATGATATTTTTCATCTGCCACTTCTGTCGGCGTGTCTGTGACAATCTGTCCAACCGCAATAATTCCTCTTCCTTTGGAATAAAAAAGAGCATAATCCCCCTGGGGGAAGCTGTCGATATACCGTTTTGCATCTCCATATGCCGCTATTTTGTTTCCAAGAATCATCTCGGATTCATTTGTGTCTGAATACGAGATATTCGTATCAAACATGATTCCCTTACACGCAGAGAACTCCAATCGATTATTTTCTATTTCTGCCAGAAACTTCACCCAGTATAAAACATTTTCCGGAATGATATGGGACTTATCCGGATTGATCGCAAATTCATAAATAACCGTTGGATCTGCTACTTTCACATTTGAATATTTCTGTGCATTCTGAACGTTTCCTTCCGTTGTAAGCAAATACACTTCACCATTCAGGCTGGAATAGTCATCTGTATTAGGATCAACATCACCCTTCTTTACCTGAATGTAAATATGCTTTCGGTTCAGGTCATTTGGATCAACCAAAACGCACTCATACTTTGGTGTGGCAATTCTATTTGTCGATGGGATGCAAACATAGCCTTTGGTATCATACAACCACAGCGCAAGTAAATCTTCAACATCTTCCGGCTGGAGCAAGCTATAAAAATGTTTCTCACATAATGAGAGAGCCGGATCGGGATAATTGAATAAATCCAGTGCTGAATCGTGGACACGGTTATACAGCATTTGACTGTATGCTTCCACTCCATTTTCTTAATTCTCTGGATGGTTGATCCCATAATAAATGATGTTGCCACAGCACCAGGAACGGATTCTTCATCTGCCGTATCTGTAGCCAGATACCAGTCAATGTTTGTCAACTGATTCGCAGCATCAATCTGTACCGCATCTTCACGAAACGCCCAGGTGCTATTTGCCTTAACCCTTGCAATATAGTATTTTCCTTCATTTCTTGAGCGCATCCATAGGAGGTCTCCTTCTTTTACATCCTCTACCATACGGCACACACTGTCAAATGATTTGTACTGAGTTCTTGCCAGATTACAGTAATCCAAAAATGTATGTATCCCAGAACGTTCTGCCTGGGTTAATTCACGCAGACTCCATCCCATTGCTGCGACATGATTTCTCAAGCAATAGTCGGCAACATTTGTGCCTCCTGTATTCACCTGTAATCTCCATACTGCAGTCAAAGAAAGTTCGTCTACACAATTCTGTAAAAACACCTGCTTACAACAACTTGGCTTTTTCGTAAATCTCCGCACGATAGCGGAAGGTGGAAAGCGGCATCCCGCACAGCTTTGCGGCAGCTGTTCCGGTGATTTTTCCATTTTTCCATTGCTGATATAGATGATGGAAGTTTTCAGGTAAAGGCGCTGGGGGTCTGCCGAAGCGGACATCTCTTGCTTTGGCTGCGGCAATTCCTTCTGCTTGGCGCTGTCGGATATTGGTGCGCTCGTTTTCTGCCACAAAGGACAATACTTGCAGCACAATATCGCTGAGGAATGTCCCCATCAGGTCTTTGCCCCGACGGGTATCCAGCAAAGGCATATCCAGCACCACGATGTCAATTCCTTTTTCTTTAGTCAAAATCCGCCATTGCTCCAGAATTTCAGAATAGTTACGCCCCAGACGGTCGATGCTCTTGATATAGAGCAGATCGTCTTTTTTTAGTTTCCGTACCATTTTCCGGTACTGAGGACGTTCAAAATCCTTGCCAGATTGCTTATCAATAAATAAATTTTTCTCTGGAATAGAAAGTTCTTTCAGAGCAAGAATCTGCCTGTCCTCATTCTGTTCTCTGGTGCTGACACGGATATATCCATACAAATTTCCCATTGCTTTTTCCTCCTTTCTCCTGACCGGGAAAACAGCTCCCGAATCGGATATTTTTCATCTTCTATGGTACTGGATACGTTTACCCCCTGAACAAACAGCCTGTGAAAATGCCGGGTGCAGACCCGGCATTTTGCTGTCACTTGTCCTGTAATCAGGCACTTTCCTTTTCTGTACGCAAAACCTGAAATCCATGTTGTTTGGCGTACTTTCTGGCAGCCGCCAGCCTTTCCTCACTGTATGGTGGAATCAACCGGACAGACAGCCGGGACTTTTCAATCACATAGGTCTCGCTTCCCTCCGGGGTACTGCGCTCTAACCGACACAGTTGGGGATATTTCCGACTGAACTCTGCCAATCTGCGTTTCAGATCAGCGTTGAACGTATAGATGCTGGCGGTGCTTTCCGCTTCGTTCCAGTTGATAATGGTTTCTTTCTCATACTTAGACAGCTTCATCATAAGAATCCTCCTCATATTCCATTTCACGGTTATGCTGTTTTCTCTTTTTCGTTCTCGTGGGAATTGCCGCCGCTGTCCAGCCAATTAAAAAAGGCTTTCTTGCTGATTTTAATCAACCTGCCACTGCGCACCGCCGGAAATCCCGGCGTGTGTACCAGCTCATAGGCGCTGGCTCTGGAAATTCCCATGATATGCTGAATATCCGTAACATCCAAAATCAGGGGCAGTGAATCGTAATCATTCCACTTTATTTTTTCTTTCATATCGGTGTTCCTCCTTTATTTAAATTTTTTGATATTTCATTTTCCGCATATTTGCCGTTCTACCTGTCCCGTTTCCTTCATGCTGCCCTGCTCGACATACATGAGTCACCGATTTCTCGATGCGCTCGCCCTCGTTTTAGGAGAGGTCATGGCGGTTTATCTCGGTTCAGACGGTCATTCAGTTGTCAAGGTACACGATGGAACAAAATTACCATCTGACGTCATCATATCGCCACAAACTTGACAAAACAATAGCTTTACAGTACCATGAGTGTAACGTATATAACTGAATTATAAAATTACCATAAGTCAAGATGAGGGAATTGTATGGACTTTGAATTTGTGCGGCACGAACCGCTTTATGACCGTATTCTGCTGGTGCTGACGCTGGACAGACAGAAAATGAAAGAGCGTATTTTGATTGGAGAAGAACTGCAAATCCGGTTTCGTTTACAGGGATATGCTGATGCCGAGGTGCTATGTGATGTTACACGCCCTTTGGGAACTATGCTTTCAGCCTTCGAACATGATCCAGACGGTGAATGGAATCGCCTCGGTTTAATACCGCTGAGAGAATCGCTTCACTCTAACCGGTGGAAGCAGCCAGAACTGGAACAGGTGTCCGGTGATTTTCTGGCAAAAAAATATCTCACCGGTGATCCGGTGAGAATGTATGTGGCACTTCGTATCTGGAATGAATATTTGAAGGCAAGAGAACCACGAGATCGAGAGTCTGCCTGTGAGCGTTTTATTGAGAAAATGAATAGCTTCACAGCCTTATTTATGGGCAATCCACCCCTTGACTTTGACGAGGATACAGGGAAGCCAAAACGACTAAATATTTCCACACATATTTATGGCTCTGTGCCGCAGGAAGATACCAGACTTGATCTCTGGTATCCAGACAACAAACGGAAAACGGAGTGTGTTGCTACTCATTCATCCCTGTATCCGCTGATGATCTATTATCTGAATCGCCTGAATGATTGGGGGCTTTATTTCCGAAAATGCAAAATCTGTGGAAAAGTATTTCTTGCCAAAAGCCAGCGATATGAGCTGTGCAGCGATAAGTGCCGCAAAAAACAGTCCCTCCAAAGCAAGCGTGAGTTTGATGAACGAGCCAGAGAAAACAATTATGATCTGCTCTACAAAAATGAGTGCCAGAACTGGCGAAACAAAATCAATAAGGCAAAGAAAACTTCTGGTTTTCCTTCTGAGCGTCTGAAAGAAATGCTGGCTGCTTTTGAATCCTTCAAAAAAGGAGCCTTGCAGCGCAAACAGGCTGTGAAAAAGAAAGAAGCCAGCCCAAAGGAATTTTCAGGCTGGCTTCTCCGGCAGAGCAATGTTATCGTAAAACTGGCTGAACCGGAAGACTGACACTTCAGCAGTAAATCATTTCAGAACGAATAATTTCTTCTGCCCGGTTGCGTAAGCTGTTCATTGCCCTGACCCACGCCATCTGATCACGAGTTTTCAATTCCTCCGTAATTCCTTCAGCTTCTTTCATCTGGGCAATAATACAATCCAGCCGGTTCTGTGCCTGCTCATTCAGATCTGCCAGATATGTCCATAGTTTGCCGGACAAAATCAGGTCATTATACCGGGCTGGATGATACAGTTCCAGATAGGCTTTGTGCATCCGCCCCCAGATTCCAATGGGGCGGTTTTCTTCCGGTAACTGTAAATCCGAAATGTAATAGTCACCGACCAGCGTATAGCTGATGCCGTTTTGACAGGTTTTCTTCGGTAAGTGTTCCATAAGCAACCTCCTGTATTCGATTTTTCTCCGAATCCAGCTGATCGTGTCCCTGTTCATATCAAATTCAAGGCAGCTGAACTCTTCACCAACAAGTATGGCACATCCTTGCCGAGCTTCTGATAGTTCGTGCCGCAGCTTGGACTGCTGCCGCGCGTGTCTGAGGTGTTGAAGGTGTCGATGGTTTCCTTGCCGAGCGCTTCGGAGAGTTCCTTTAAGGTAGTCGGTTCGGAGCCGCCGAGAAATACCTGTGAGTCCATGTTGCCGATGATGGTGTCGGCATTGTCCTTGTAGATGGCTTTAAGCTGACTTCGTGCCTGCAGCACCAGACAGGCGCTGATCTCACGGCTTCGGATGGTGGCCACCAGCTTTTCCAGTTTCGGAATCTGCCCGATGTTAGCACACTCATCAATCAAACAGCGCACATGAACCGGAAGCCTGCCGCCATACACATCATCGGCCTTTTCACAAAGCAGGTTGAATAACTGGGTGTAGCACATGGAAATGAGAAAGTTAAAACTGTCATCCGTATCACTCATAATGAGGAACAGGGCCGTTTTTCTGTCTCCCAGCGTATCCAGTTCCAACTCATCGTAGGATGTAACCTCGCGTAGCTCCGCAATATCAAATACGGCCAGACGCGCACCGCAGGAAATCAAAATCGACTTAGCGGTTTTGCCAGAGACAAATTGTCAAGGACTTTTTAATCAAATTCACAAAAAATCTACAAAAAAGGTGCCAGAAGCATTGTATGGCTCCTGACACCTCGTTTGATAGATTACATTTTTCCGTTCAGCAGGTCTTTGCAGAGATACGCATAGTCTGGCAGCTGGTTGATATATGGCTCCCAGCGCCGCTTGATTTCCGCCAATTCCAGCGGATCGGCTTTCTCCAGTGCATGATCGTTGCCTGTCATATATAAAACATCCGTAGCAACATCATCCAAACACCTGCCGCAGAGATCAGCAGCTGATTCTATCCTAATGCCAGTATCCACATAAAGCGGATTGACGCCAATCGCCAGCCAGACATAGCCTACCTTGTCCGACCAGAGCAGTTCAAAATCAGGGCTTTGCCGCAGATGTTCCGCAAAGACCTCCTTTACTCGTTCAATTTCATGCTTCTCTTTTTCTGTGTAAAGCATTTTCGTGTCCTCCTTGACAAAAATTTTGGTGCGTACCATTATCAGTTTAGCACAAGGCGGCTTCGTTTATCAGTCTGTCACATCTGCTGAATTTCATTTTTGAGCATACGCTTGATTTTATCGCTCATGGTTTCTGTGCTGGTCTGGCTGAAATGGACATGAACCTTGTAGGTTGTCTTGCCGATTTTCTTTACCATCGCTGGCGTGTTTTCCGGCGCTCTGGACGCAGTAACGGCGTCTGCCACCTGCATAGTATGGGGTTCTTTGTTCATGGCGCTCCTTTCTCCGAACGGGTCTGTGCCGCCCGGTAAAAAATCAGTCTTGCTTACTGTTTACAATGTCTTTTGCTGCCTGTCGGGTAGCACCGGCATTTTCTTCCCGGAAATTCTTCCCGTCAAAGAGAATCGGCGCACACCGTTCCAGAATACGGTCATAGATACGGGCGTGGACCAGATCAGGCGGATTTTTCAGCTCGGACAGTTTCAAGTTTGTTGTGATAATCATGGGTCTGCGGCTGCGGTAGCGGCTGTCAATGACGAAAAACATCTGCTCCATAGCATATTCGGTACTGCGCTCTACTCCCAGATCGTCAATGATAAGCAGGTCATACTCGTCAAAGCTGGCAATAAACTCCGACCTGTCCTCAGAGAACATTCCCGTCAGACGGTTCAGGATGGTGGGAAAGTTCGTCATCAGCACCGGCACATCCCGGTCAAGCAAAGCATTGGCAATACATCCGGCGAAAAAAGACTTGCCGGTTCCCACATCTCCAAATAGCAAAAGCCCGATATTGCTCTTATATGCCTCTTTCCAGTTCTCCACATAGGCGTGAGCCTTGTCCATCAATGGGTTTTGCCCGTTATCATTGGAAAATGTGTAGTCATACAGATAACGGTCTTGCAAGCCCTGTGCCTTTCGGCGTTTGATACGCTCCATGCGGCGCTGCCGTTCTTCAGCAGTCTTGCGCTGTTCCTCGGCCTCCCGCTGGCACTGGCAGATACAGCGGGGCATGAAGTAGCCTGGTTTTCCAAAGCATGGCACAACGGTCTGCCTGTGGCCGCCGCACTTCTTACAGTGAATGAGGCCGTCTGCCGGGTCTATGTACTCGTCCCCGGCCAGTTCCACACCGGCAGCTGCCTTGTCGATCAGCGCCCGGATTTCTGCGGTAATCTCAATCATACAGTTTCATCCTCCTTTACGCTGTAATCCCGGTTGCGGGTGGGCGGGGCCGCCTTTTTTGCGTCCTCACCGGCCCAGCGCCGGATGGTGGCGGCATGACTCTGATACCGCTTACCGGTAGAGGCCATGTATTCGGACAGCTTTTCGATGTACTGGCCCCATACAGTGGGAAAACTGGCCTGTAAGTCTGCCAG
>NZ_BMQH01000003.1:106798-108014 GCF_014648015.1 Butyricicoccus faecihominis | reverse complement strand
CGTCCCTTCTCTATCTCTCTCTTTATCTCTATCTCTTTCTCTAACTCTATCTCTATCTCTGGTGGACGAATGTCGGACAAATGTCCGCCGTTTGTCCGGGGCGCGGAAAGAGCCTTGTTTTGGAGCCTCGCCGCACGCTTTCGCTCGGCCTCGGTGGAGGACTGGCCGATCAGCAGTTCAATATTGCTCATGTAGAAGGTGCCGCTGTCCAGCACTTCCACAAGACCCAGCTTCAAAAAGATCTGCAAGGCTCTCTCCACAGTGCCGATCTGCTGGCGGGTAATGGTGGCGATCATCTGCGCCGTGTAAGGAATGTCCTCGTCAAGTTGAAGCCGTCCGCCATGTTTCAGCGATTTCAGATACAGCTTGAGCAGAATGTTGGAATATAGCACACCATCCTGCGTACTTTCCAGCAGCACGATGGAATCATCGTCAAAATAGTTTTCTTTGAGTTTCAGGTAATAATATTTTCGGTTGTCTGACATAGGGTTCCTCCTTGGGGTTTCTCTTGGGATTCTGTACGCATTTTAAGACCGTTTTAGGGGTCGGAGGATAAATCTATCAGCCTGCCTTTGATACCCTCGAAAAAACCCTTGATTTACAAGGGTTTTTCAGCCCCTAAAGCGTGACATTTCTCCCGTTGTTTCCGCTTGCGCTTTGCGGCGTTGATCCGCTTCATGCGTGCGGCACATTCCGGGCAGTATTTGGCCCGGTTGGAACCGGGGGTAAACAGCGCCCCGCATACGGCGCATTTCTTCGCATTCAGCCGGTGGAACAGCGCCGTTTCCAGTTCCTTATCCTGCGGTAATACTGCCGCCCGAAACCACCTGCACAACAGGGAGTAGGAAATAGACTGGACACAGACACATTCCTCCCCATCGTCCAGGGCGATACAATTTCCGTCGATGTAGTTGCAGCACTCATGCACCAGCCTCCGCGCTCTGCGGTACTGGCGGTAATCCATGACGGGGATAGGTTCAGTCTTGTCGTTCTTCATAAATGATTTCTTTCACAAAGCAGGTAACCTCCTTGAATGAATTTATTGTTAAATATTCGTGCAAAGTATTGTTTTCTTCGTGCAAATGGCATATACTATAATTGCCAGCAGAAAGGGGTTGATCGTATGGCTGGAAATACCACAAACATCAGTATCCGCATGGACGCAGATTTGAAAGCGCAAGCGGACGCACTGTTTACTGAACTTGGCATGAACCTA
>NZ_BMQH01000003.1:105832-106782 GCF_014648015.1 Butyricicoccus faecihominis | reverse complement strand
GGCGGCATTCCCTTTGAAGTAAGGCTGGAACAGCCGAACAAAGAAACGGTTGCTGCCATGCTGGAAGCGGAAAGGATTGCAAAAGACCCGTCTGTAAAGGGCTACAATGACCTTGACGAGTTATTTGCTGACCTGAAAAGATGAAAGAAACCAAATATACCGTCAAGTACACGACCAGTTTCAAAAAGGACTACAAACGAGCCATCAAGCGTGGCTTGAAGATTGAGCTGCTGGAGCAGGTCGTAGCATTGCTGGCAATGGGCGAGCCGCTGCCGGATAAAAACCGCGACCATGACCTGTCCGGCGATTGGGCAGGCCATCGGGAATGTCATATTCTCCCGGACTGGCTGCTTGTCTATCGCATAGAGGATGATGTTCTGGTGCTGACGCTGGCCCGCACCGGCACACACAGCGACTTGTTCGGCAAATAAACAGTCTGCCGCCGTATGGGGAAACCTGTACGGCGGTTTTTCTGTATGCAAAGGTATGTCGTGAAACGCGACGCACTTGACAGGGGTACGCCAAAACGCGGTAGCCTTTACCGCTCCGGCCCACGGTCGTGAGACTTGTCCCTTTCCTGTCGGGACAGCTGCTCGGCGGTTTTGCGGAGCCGTTCCACTGCTTTCAAATCCTCCCTCATGGATTTCATGGCAAGCGTGTCCGTCTGCTTTCCGGCGGTCAGCTGGTCGATCTCCCACTGCCATGCCTTCGGGGTGATTGCCTCGCCGCTGTCTTTCAGTTCTTTCAGATACCGGGCCGCTGCGTCATACAGAATCAGTTCCCGGCTGTGGCGCTGTTCAAACTGTTCCCGTTTTTCCGGCTTTACTTTGGCAAGCTGCTTGTGGATAGACTTGCACTGGTTGTACTGTTCCCACATCTCCCCGCGTTCGGTAAGAATGGCGATCCGGCGCTCAGCCTTGACGATCTTTCCCCGCAGGTCATAGTAACAG
>NZ_BMQH01000003.1:105653-105822 GCF_014648015.1 Butyricicoccus faecihominis | reverse complement strand
AAAAAGATCTGCAAGGCTCTCTCCACAGTGCCGATCTGCTGGCGGGTAATGGTGGCGATCATCTGCGCCGTGTAAGGAATGTCCTCGTCAAGTTGAAGCCGTCCACCATGTTTCAGCGATTTCAGATACAGCTTGAGCAGAATGTTGGAATATAGCACACCATCCTGCA
>NZ_BMQH01000003.1:103769-105475 GCF_014648015.1 Butyricicoccus faecihominis | reverse complement strand
GGTTGTCTGACATAGGGTTCCTCCTTGGGGTTTCTCTTGGGATTCTGTACGCATTTTAAGACCGTTTTAGGGGTCGGAGGATAAATCTATCAGCCTGCCTTTGACACCCTCGAAAAAAGCCTTGATTTACAAGGGTTTTTCAGCCCCTAAAGCGTGACATTTCTCCCGTTGTTTCCGCTTGCGCTTTGCGGCGTTGATCCGCTTCATGCGTGCGGCACATTCCGGGCAGTATTTGGCTCGGTTGGAACCGGGGGTAAACAGTGCCTTACATACGGAGCATTTCTTAGCATTCAGCCGGTGGAACAGCGCCGTTTCCAGTTCCTTATCCTGCGGCAATACCGCCGCCCGAAACCACCTGCACAACAGGGAGTAGGAAATAGACTGGACACAGACACATTCCTCCCCATCGTCCAGGGCGATACAGTTTCCGTCGATGTAGTTACAGCACTCATGCACCAGCCTCCGCACTCTGCGGTACTGGCGGTAATCCATGACGGGGATAGGTTCAGACTTATTGTTCTTCATAAATGATTTCTTTCATAAAGTCGGTAACCTCCTTAAATGAATTTATTATTAAATATTCGTGCAAAGTATTGTTTTCTTCGTGCAAATGGCATATACTATAATTGCCAGCAGAAAGGGGTTGATCGTATGGCTGGAAATACCACAAACATCAGTATCCGCATGGACGCAGATTTGAAAGCGCAGGCGGACGCACTGTTTACTGAACTTGGCATGAACCTGACTACGGCGTTTAACATCTTTGTGCGCCAGTCGCTTCGTGAAGGCGGCATTCCCTTTGAAGTAAGGCTGGAACAGCCGAACAAAGAAACGGTTGCTGCCATGCTGGAAGCGGAAAGGATTGCAAAAGACCCGTCTGTAAAGGGCTATAATGACCTTGACGAGTTGTTTGCTGACCTGAAAAGATGAAAAAAACCAAATATACCGTCAAGTACACGACCAGTTTCAAAAAGGACTACAAACGAGCCATCAAGCGTGGCTTGAAGATCGAACTGCTGGAGCAGGTCGTAGCATTGCTGGCAATGGGCGAACCGCTGCCGGATAAGAACCGTGACCATGACCTGTCCGGCGATTGGGCAGGCCATCGGGAATGTCATATTCTCCCGGACTGGCTGCTTGTCTACCGCATAGAAGATGATGTTCTGGTGCTGACGCTGGCCCGCACCGGCACACACAGCGACTTGTTCGGCAAATAAACAGTCTGCCGCCGTATGGGGAAACCTGTACGGCGGTTTTTCTGTGTGCAAAAGTATGTCGTGAAACGCGGTAGCCCTTACCGCTCCGGCTCCCGGTCGTGAGAATTGTCCCGTTCCTGTCTGGACAGCTGCTCGGCGGTTTTGCGGAGCCGTTCCACTGCTTTCAAATCCTCCCGCATGGATTTCATGGCAAGCGTGTCCGTCTGCTTTCCAGCGGCCAGCTGGTGGATCTCCCGCTGCCATGCCTTCGGGGTTATCCCCTCGCCTCTGTCTTTCAGTTCTTTCAGATACCGGGCCGCTGCGTCATACAGAATCAGTTCCCGGCTGTGGCGCTGTTCAAACTGTTCCCGTTTTTCCGGCTTTACTTTGGCAAGCTGCTTGTGGATGGACTTGTACTGGTTGTACTGTTCCCACATCTCCCCGCGTTCGGTAAGAATGGCGATCCGGCGCTCAGCCTTGACGATCTTTCCCCGCAGGTCATAGTAACAT
>NZ_BMQH01000003.1:101442-103759 GCF_014648015.1 Butyricicoccus faecihominis | reverse complement strand
TTGCCTGCAAAAAGCTGAATAGTGCAGCGCTTTCCTGCAAAGCCCGGATTTTGCCGGTGCGGGTGCGGGGAGCGTTCAACTGCTGCTGGGCTTCCCACAAGGCGATCAAGCTGCTTTGCTGCGTTTGTGGTTTTTCCGCTTCGTCTTTCGACCAGAGATAAAGACGGGTAATGCGGGCTTTGATTTCTTTCAGCAGCTTGTTGTCGGCGGCGATCTGCCGGTTTACTTCGCCCTTGTCGGTGCGGATGCCGCGCTTTTCCATTTGGCTGGCGGCTGGCCCCAGATGGACAGAGGGGATTTTATCAATGCCCTGCCGCTTGTAGCTGCGGTGGTCAATGCGCTCCGGTCTACCGGCAGATTCCAGCGCCCGGTTGGTGTAGGCTGCCCACGCTGCCCGCCAAATCTCCACATTTCCTTTATCGTTCCAATCGGTGGTATCCTCACGATGATTTTTCCAGCCGCCTTTCCCATCCGGGATACGCTGTCCATTCTCGTCCAGATCGTATGCCTTGCGGCACTTTGCGCCCCACTGTCCATTTTCTTTCAGAGGCCGGAGCGTCAGCATGATATGGACATGAGGGTTGCCGGTTCCCTTGTCATGGATAGCAAAATCGGCGCACATCCCCTTGTCCACAAAGTTGTCCTTCACATAGGACCGGACAAGGGCAAGCTGCTGTTCTCTGGACAGTTCGCGGGGCAGAGCTGCCTCAATCTCGCGGGCAAGCTGGCTGTCCCTTGCCTTCTCGATTTGCTCCACACTGTTCCAGAGGATAGAACGGTCTGCAAATTCCGGCGGGGCGTAGGCAGGCAGCATGATCTCCGCATGAACAATGCCGCCTTTCCGGGTGTAGTCGTGGGTCATGCCGTCCCATTCATTTGTCAGCTTGGTTCCGCTGCGGTAAGCAGCTGCGGCAACAGCGGAACGGCCTGCGCTGCGCTTGATGATACTGATGGGGATATGACAGAAATCTATGGGGAACACCTCCTTTCAGTGAGGGGATAACAGGCTCTGTGGAGCCGGACAAACGCAAAGTGGGTGTCCTGGCTGCGCAGAGCGCACAAGGGGTTTGGGGAGCGTAGCTTCCCATCGTGGACGAAGTACGCAACGCCCCCGGCAGGGCGCACAGCACCGGCAACGGTGTATAAGTGCGCCCTTGTAAACAAGGGACTTACGGCTTGTCCCCAGATTTCGGCAGTTTTGCGGCCAGTTCCGCCGCCCCCGGAAGATGGGACAGGGCAATCAGGAACGCCTTGACCTCTACGCCGGGAAGGTCGGGGGCCAGAGAAAAAACGCCCTCCAAAATGGCCCCGCGTTCAATCAGGCGGCGGGTACGGGCCTTGCGTTCCTCGTTGCGCTGCTTGTTCTCCAAAATCTTCTGGCGGTTTTCAAGCTGCCGAATCTCCTTCAGGACTTTCTCCCGTTCTTCTTTTTGGGGGTGGGCTGTAATTTTTTCGTTCATGTCAGGCACCTCTTTTCTTTGGAAATACTCATAGATTGACCGTCCATTTCTGTCGCGCAAAGTACCGGCGCAGCCTCCGCAGTGCGGCATGGATGGATTTTCCCGCCTGTGATGGCGTGATACCCTCCATTGCGGCAATATCTTTCACTTTCATACCCAGCATATAGCGGGCGTGAACACGGCGAGCCTGCATAGGCGGCAGGGAGGAAATGGCTTCATACAATCGCCGTATCAGTTCTTCGTATTCGGCTAATTCTTCTTTTTCTATCAGATAATCCTCCGGCGATGGCTGCGTCCAGCCGATGGCGGCATTTTCGATTCCATCGTTACAATCGAGGGAATAAAACGCCTTATACCGGAACATCTTGCGATCTCTGGCGGCCTCGGCTCTCTTGTCCAGAAGAAACGCTTCGACGATTTCATCGGACACCTCCACAAAAATGTCCTCTTTGCAAAATGGATAATATTGTTTGAGATTGATGGTCTGCATAGGCATGCCCTCACTCTGTTTGGAAAAAGCCATCATAGCAGCGGCGCATATTCCGCAGACCCCGGCGGATGGCAACGCTGACCTTACTGCTATGGATACCCTCTCTCCGGGCGATTTCCGGCTGCTTGATACCGGCAATGTAGTAGGCGTGAACACGGCGGGCCTGTGTCGGAGTGGCATGAGCCAGAGCCACCGGCAGAGCTGCAATCAGGTATAGGCGGGTGGTCATTTCTTCTCGTTCCAGCAAAATATCTTCCGGCGATCTGCTGTGTTCCAGTGCGTAATTTTCCAGCCAGCTGTATGCGTCCAGAGAGTAGTAGGCGCGGTGGTAGACTTTCCGGCGCTCATAGTTCTCCATCTCCCGCTT
>NZ_BMQH01000003.1:95024-101432 GCF_014648015.1 Butyricicoccus faecihominis | reverse complement strand
TCGCTGCCCATACCTCGTCCGTAACATCCACAAACTCGTCATGCCGGTAGTGGGGATACATCCACCGCAGATTGATTGTTTTCATAGGCTTACCTCCTGAAAATCGGAGAGGCGGACAGCTGTCCGCTGTCCGCCCCTCGCTGAGATAAGGGAAATGATCCCTTTCACTTGGTAGCCAGAAAACAGGTCATTCGTTAAGCCTGTTCTCAAAGAAATTTATAAATTTTTTTCTGACCGCCTCCACACTTTGATAAACAGCCACTTTGGAGCAGCCGCACAGCACACCGATCTCTGCAAGGCTCAGCCCGTCAAGCGCATAGAGCAGGAACCGGCGGCGCTGGGCCTCGGTACAGGTGTCCAGAACAGCCATCAGCTCATGCAGCGTTTCCATGCGGCAAAGGTATTCCTCTGGCGTTTCGCCGTAGGCTCCTACACCCTCGGTGGTAATGATGTACTCGTCAAACTCCCGGCCATCCCAATGCCGCCGCTGTTCATGGAACAGGTTCTCCGTTTTGTGATCGGCCAGGTCAAGAAATTCATAGACTTCCAGCGTGACCTCCACGGCCACAGCTTGTCCGTTATAATTGATGGTAACTTCCATCTGCCTTTCCTCCATTCAGATTTTTTCGGGAAAATCTGAATGGGGCGGCGGAGAACGGCACCGGGGATAAAGTTCGGGCCATGCTGACCCGATGTTCCGGCTCCATAGAGACAAAAAAGCGCCCGGACGGCATAAAGCCATACGAGCGTAATAGAGTATATTTTGCTGTTTAGTTACATGGTATAGTGCATACTTCTGACCGCATTGCTCCGCTGCTGGGAACAGGCTTTTTTTAGCTGGTGCAGATCATGAATACTGCGAAAAAGAGAAAAGGACACGGCAAAATAACCTCCAATCGGCTACCGTGTCCCTGCAAGTCGTCATTGGTTTGTGTAGACGCAAAGAAACGGCGGCTCTGAAAATCAAAGCCGCCGTTTCAAATGGACGTGTCAAATTGTCTGCTCTACGACGGCTTTTTTTCTTTTGCCGTCGTCCGGCAGAGTATTATTCAATATTTAATTCAATGTTTCCAGTGAAATTCTCACATTCAATGCCAATATAATTTCCACCATCAGGAAGTGTAATTGTGTCACTATAAGTTCCGGTTACTTCAATCAACGTGACTGCTTCATCAGATCCAGAAATCCAAAATACTTTTGCAGTACCTTCCGTAATCTCCAAGGTGCAATCAATGGACAGCTCCTTACCGGCTTCTCTCTTTATGGAAGTTCCTCCGAACAAATACTCTGTACCTGAAAAGTTCGCATAATCAGCCGTATAAGTCCCTGTATAATCATCAATTCCTTTTTCTTTTTCCCCTTGCAGTGACGATTTCCCTGTCAGTTCTATGGAGCCCGCAGATTGAACAATGTTATTGTAATGATTGAGAATTTCATCTTTTGAACAGCCAGCAAGCATAAAACTTCCCACAAGGACGAATGTTAATGCTAAAACTATTTTCTTCACAGCTATCACCTTCCTTTCCTGCGTACAGCACGCTTTCCTTTTCCCTTGGCATTTGCCTGTTTACGGGATTTCATTTCTTTTTTGTTACTGGACATCAGTAACAACAGCACCGCCCAGAGAACCATGATGCCAACCCCAATGACCGCCAACAAAGGGGTTGAGGATGTGGTTGTTCCGGCATATTCACTCATGTCAAATCCCACTAAAATCAGCGCAGCAGAGAACGGATAGATGCTGGCAAGGATACCACTTTTGAAAAACAACATGCTGTATCCAAGGAAGAACGCCAGAATGGAACCGCCCAGATATGCCCCTCGGATCTGCCCAAAAATCAGGATCAGCGGCATACAGACCAAATAGGTCGTCAGAGCCGCTAACACGATCTGCGTACCTCCATGAAAAAACACTTCCGCTGTCAGTCCCGATAATCCAACCGTCAATCCAGTAATCAAGGTAATGCCAACGCTGTATATTCCCAGCAGAACTGCAAGCATACCGACTAAAAGTAACTTAGCTCCCAACATTTTCGGCATAGAAACAGGAATTGTCATGATGTTTTTCAGTGTATCATGAGTGGATTCTCTGTCTATAAGCCATCCTCCGATCATTACCAGTGAAATTGGAAGGAATATCTGAGTGTTTCCCCAAACAACATTTTCAAATAGTGCAGAAAAATCATAATTTGGATTTCGGTACTCTGCCTCCACAATCAACTGACTTCCATACTGAACCAAAGGACAGAGTGCAAGCGCCACCAGCCCTACCAAAAGAATCTGGCACCGGCGCAGTTTCAGTAATTCCGATTTTAATAAGTTCCACATAGTCACACCCCCTTAGATTTCCTGTCGCCGGTAAACAAATGCAATCAGCGCAAGAAATACAATGGCTTCCACAATAATCACACCGAATACCTGAACACCATTCAGAAAATACGGACTGACCCGTTCCAACAAATCTGCTAACTCCGCACTGGTCTGGCTTTGGTCATAAAATTGGAATGTCCAGCGGAAGGCCAGCGGCCCCGGAAACAGGGTTCCTATGTTCAAACCAAAAGGCTGTGTGAGAAACATATCGTTCGTGGAAAGGATAGAATTCGCAATCGTATAGAAAAAGGTAATCACGACAGACACGATATAGTTTTTATTAAGAAGAACAACGAGCAGAATACAGGGAAGTGCGCCCACCCACATAATCAGCCCTTCTTCAATTCCAACGCCAAACAAGGTCCAAAACCCAACCGGTTCCCAACCCTGAAACAACAAAACCGCAAGATTTACCAATCCTCCAACTGCCATAAAGCCAACGGCAAACAACAGTAAAACCAGCATCTTGGACAGCACCAGCTTGGTTCTATTTACCGGTACGGTAACAAGGTTTTTCAGTGTGTCATTATCAAATTCCTCAAACAACAGATTCGAAGCCAGTATCACAAGAAGCGGCATCAAAAGCAAATATGCACTAAGCTGGAATAGGCTGGACATCACTCCATTTACAGCATCCACATCAGTGTTTACATCTGCCAGAAAGAAAGCATAAGCCAATGGCATGAAAACAGAAAGCAGTAGGGAAATAAATACCAATGGCTTCCGTTTTAATTTCAAAAATTCGCATTTGATTAGTTTAAGCAATTCCTTCTCCCCCTGTCACACGCTTGAAGTAATCTTCAAGACTTTCTTCACAAGTATGCACCTCCGATACCTCCAATCCGTTTTCTACAAAGGCAGTTACAATTTTCCCCACAGGCAGATCCAGGTTGTGCAGACGCAGATTGTGGTCGTCCTGTATGGAGAAATGGTTTTCATGGAAATTGCGTTCCAAAATTCTTGCCGCCTGTGCAGTATCAGAGAGCGTAAAACGGATATGCTTACTGCTTTTTTGCTCCAGCTCAGCAAGGCTTTCTTCTTCCAGCAACGCGCCGTGGTCGATAATTCCAATATCGTCAGCCAGCAAAGAAATCTCCGAAAGAATGTGACTGGAAATCAAAATAGTTTTTCCTCTTGCGTCGCAAAGCTCCCGAATAAAGGAGCGTACTTCTGCAATACCGATGGGATCGAGGCCGTTGATCGGCTCATCCAAAATCAAAAGCTCCGGATCGTGCATAACGGCAAGGGCGATGGCAAGCCGCTGCTTCATACCAAGAGAATACTGTGAAAAGAGCTTTTTATCTTTGTAGGGCAGTCCTACCAGATCCAGAGCATCTTTGATAGCATGATTGTTTGGTACGCCCCGCAGAGTAGCAAAGATACGCAGGTTCTCTGTGCCGGTCAGATTGGGATAAAAACCGGGGGACTCAATCAGGCTTCCGATACGGGGCAACAGCTTCTTTTCATTCTCTTGCAAAGACTTTCCCCAGATTTTGACCTCCCCGGAAGTCGGCTTCGTTAAGCCCAACAGCATTTTCATGGTAGTGGTTTTTCCGGCTCCGTTTCTGCCCAGCAGACCGTAAATTCTCCCACGCTTGACATGGATATTTAAGTCAGCCACACTCTTTTGTGAGCCGTATTGCTTCGTCAGATTTTTTGTTTCAATGATATAATTTGTATCCATATTCAAAACCTCCTGTTCTGTAAGGTATTCTATCATGCCAACCTTGCATTAACCTTGCCGCAACCTTGCATTAACCTTGCAATTTGAAATCCAGTAAAATGACAAAGGCTCCCGCCATAAAGACGGGAACCCGCTTAACTCTCCAAAGGAAAAAGCAACATAAATTCAGTTCCTTTTCCCGGCAAACTTTCAACTGTTATACTTCCACCCATCTTTTCTACAAGCTGATGGACAATAGAAAGACCAAGTCCGCTGCCTTTTTCAGAGCGTCCTTTATCACACTTATAAAGCCGTTCAAATATGTGTTTCAAATCTTCTTTCTCAATTCCCACTCCATTATCCGCCAGCAGCAGCTCCATGTTATTTTCCTTCTTCGATAGGGAAATTTTGATTTTGTCCGCATGGCTGTGAGCGATTACATTTTGAATAAGGTTATTGATGATCCTCATATAGCTATCCATATCCAATCTTACCCGGACAGGCTGTTCAGGAATATCAATGTCATAATCAACCTGTTTATCCTCAAAAATCGGTATCCAGTCGATCAGAATATTTCTTGTCAGCTCTGCAACCTCAACGCTCTGGATCTCCAAAGCAAACTCGTTTGAATTCAACTTGAACCAGTCAAAGAGTACATCAATGTATTCTTTCAGATCATGGGCTTTCCGACGGGCGGTTTCAATATAATCATCCCGGTCTTTTCCTGTGACCAGTCCTTTGTGTGTAGCGTCAAGATACCCAAGCAGAGTAGTAAGGGGCGTTCGCACGTCATGGGAAAGGCTCGTCATAAGCTGGCGGTTGGTTTCTTCTGTCTGCCGTACAGTTGAAAGTCTGCTTTCATAGGCCACAACGATCTCATTGATTTCATAGGCAAGAGGTGCTGTCAGTTCATTTGTTGCAGATAGAATACGCCGGTTGCCATTTCCGTTTTTCACATCAACCAGCACATCGGTCATTTCTGCTATTTGTTTTTTTACACGCCGAACGAGAACGATGGAAGTCAATACAGCCACAACAGCAATCACAATGGACAAGAATACGATAATTTCCATGCTGACTACACCTCCTTATTAAACCGGTAGCCAATCCCTTTGACCGTTTGTATATACTTTGGGCTTGAAGGATTGACTTCTAATTTTTTACGAAGCCGACTGATAATCGCCATAATGTTACTGTCATCATAGAAATATTCTTCGCCCCAAACTTCCTCATAAATCTGCTGTTTGGTCAAAATTTTCCCTTGATGTTTTGCACAGTACAGGAGCAAATCAAATTCCTTTGGGGGCAGTTCAAAAGTGCCGTTTGATGTAGTAACAGAACGATTTTCAAGGTCAATCTGCAATCCATCAAAATCCAGTTTTTGCACAGCTCCGGCTTGATGATTAAAACGGGTGTAGCGGCGAATGAGGGACGCAATGCGGGCAATCAGTTCATCCATATCAAACGGTTTTGTAAGATAATCGTCCGCGCCGGCCCGTAAGCCCCGTACTTTAGAAATGCTGTCATTTTTAGATGTGAACATCAAAATCGGCAGACTGTTCTCTTTGCGGATTTCTTCCAGCGTTTCAAAGCCATCCATACCAGGCATCATCACATCCAGCACCACAAGCTGATACTCCTGCTCTCTTAATTTTTGTAAGCCCTCTTTTCCGGTATTACAAAAATCAGCTTCTATGTTTTCTGCTTGTACGCTACGTTTAATCAAAGCGCACAGTTCTCTGTCATCATCTATAATCAGGATTTTATTCATGGCGCAGTTCCTTTCCTTGTTTTGTCCGGCCATCAATCGGCTTCTCCACAGTTTTAGGGAGTAGCCAAACACCGGCCATTTTCACAGCGCCGGGGATACGCCCTCCGGCGCAATAATAATTTACCCTACGAGGTGTCACGCCCCACTTTTCGGCGGCCTCTTTCAATGTCATATAGTCCATTTCGCACCTCCACAGAGTACATTATAGTTCTCTTTCTCGAACAATGCAAGGAACGAAATGTGAATTATAAACTTCAACCAGCCTGCATATAGCAACATTCCACGGGCGAAGTATGAATTATACAATGTAACTGGGTGATGTTATATGGCGAAAGTTGAAGATTGTCCCGGTTTTGAAACCTTCGGCGCAGATGTCAAAGCCGCACGAGAGGCAAAGCGTCTGGCACGAAAAACATTGGCAGAAATGGTTGGGATTGAATGGCGGTATCTTGCCAACATTGAGAATCAAGGTGCGATTCCGAGCCTGCCTGTGATGATCCAGTTGATTAAGGTCTGCGGACTTCCCGTGGAACGGTATTTTAACCCGGAGATCATGCGAGAAGAAAGCGAACAGCGGCAACGGGTCAGCCACAAGCTGAAGCTT
>NZ_BMQH01000003.1:93041-95014 GCF_014648015.1 Butyricicoccus faecihominis | reverse complement strand
CTTGCCAACATTGAGAATCAAGGTGCGATTCCGAGCCTGCCTGTGATGATCCAGTTGATTAAGGTCTGCGGACTTCCCGTGGAACGGTATTTTAACCCGGAGATTATGCGAGAAGAAAGCGAACAGCGGCAGCGGGTCAGCCACAAGCTGAAACTCTGCCCTGAAGAATACCTGCCGATTATCGAAGGTGCCATAGACGGGGCGCTCAAAATGGAACAGACTGCGAAGCAGAAGGAGGACGCATAATCGCGGCCTCCTTCTGGCATTTCTATATCAAGGTTCCCGGCACTTTTCCAAAAGTTCCCGACACCTCTGCTGGATTTCTCCGGTTTCTGTCACAGTCAGGTCACGGTCATTTCCAGTAATCTTATCTTCCAGAAAGTTGGCGTATGTACCCAACAAAGCGTTCCGTAAATCCTCCGGGGTTTTCTGTATTTCAGCGCTGTACCAGTCATTCCGGTGGGGTTCCCATGCCATCAATGTATAACCATGACTGGTCTGAACCACCTCATACAGAGGGTCATCCTCCAGATATGCCTGAAACACTTTCAAAACCTTTTCAAAGGTCAGCATTTCCCGCACCTCCCATTCAGCTGCAAATCAGTTCCCTGATTAAAATTTCCTCAATCTGTGCCGTTAATGTGTTCATCAGCCCCACCCAACGCATAGGATCACAGGCTTTCAGTTCTTCCGTGACACCCGCAGTCTCCATCATGTGAGGCAACATGGTGTCCACACGCTCCTGCGCTGTCCGGTCAATCTCTATCAGGTGCGGATACAGCTTCTCGCTCATCAGCAGTTGGTTGTAGAGAATGGGGCGATGTTCCTTTAGGTAGGATTTTCGCATTCTGCCGTACTTGCCGATAGAAGTTTCCGGCTGTTCAGAAAGTTTTAGGTTGGGTATATCATAATCTCCACAACGAATGTAAGTCAACTTACTCATATTCATGCTCCTTTGCTCCGTGATGATTAGACTGCTGCGCTGGCTGCTATGCTGCCTTTGCGCGGTTCTTCTTTTGGTAGCTGCCCGATAGTAGAAAAAACACCTTTTTTCATATCCTCAGCCCGGATCATGGCTTTCTTAGCGTCCATTTCCGCTTTTTTCTTCGCCTTGATTTTGTCCTCATACCGTTTCTGTGCGCCGCTGGCTTTCCGCTTCAAATAATTCTGATGAAGCCTGTCCTTGCGTTCTTCTTTTTTCCGCAGTTCTTCCTGTTCCTCCGGGGTTAAAGGAACCGGCTGTAAGGATGGTGGGATATAGCGCCCTAAAAAATTGAAGTAGATTTCAATTTCCTGCGTGGTGTCCTGGCTGCCTTTTCGGGCGCGTTCGTGGACAAGGATTTTCTCTACAAACTCGTTGAGCATGGTGTTTGTCAGCGTGTCAAAATTCTCGTACTTATCAATCAGGGCTATAAATTTCTCTGCTGATTTCTGGCTCTGCTCATAGCCGGTAACAGCCTTTTCCAGCTCTGCAATTTCAATCTCAAGTGCATCCTGCTCTTTGGCATACTGTGCATCAAGCGCCTTATATCGTGCATCCGGCAGCTTGCCGAGGGCGTTGTCCTCATAGATTTTGCAAATCAGTTTTTCCAGTTCTCCGGCTCTCTTTTGGGCAGCAGCCAAACGCCTGCGCTTTTTCGATATATCGGCACTCTGTTGAGCAACCTGCGTCTCCTGAACAGTGTGAATAAATTCCGTCCGGTCATTTCTGGAATATTCAGCGATAGCCCGGAGCGTGTCGGAAACCAATGTCAGAACAGCGCTCTCATTGATACGGTGTTGAGTGGGGCATAGTGTCCCACACGGAATTTTGGTATAATTGGAACAGGTATATTGAGAAATCCGCCTGCCATTGTTGGTGCGGTGGACATACATCTTGCCGCCACAATCTGCACAATAGAGCAAGCCTGTGAGGGGAGCCGCTTCGCCCCAGCCGTTTGGATAACGCCGTACATTGCTGCGGATTTTCTGCA
>NZ_BMQH01000003.1:51188-93031 GCF_014648015.1 Butyricicoccus faecihominis | reverse complement strand
TCGATAATGGCTTCATGGGTATTCTCAAAGATCGTCCATTCGTCCTCAGAAACATAGTGGCTTTTCTTGTCCTTAAAGTGCTTGCGGGTCTTGAAATTGATGGTGTGCCCTAAATACTCTCGCTTTTTCAAAATGTTCACGATGGTAGATGATCCCCATCCATAGGGGTCTTTGACCGGCTTTGAACGGTTCACACCCTCGTTGAAGCGGGCAAGGTGTACGACAGGAATTTCAATCCGGTCTGCGGATAGTTTGCAAGCAATCTGATAAGGCCCATATCCCTCCAGCGTGAGGGAAAAGATACGGCGTACCACTTCGGCGGCTTCTTCATCTACCAGCCAATGCTCCCGCTTTTCGTCCCATAAGTAGCCGTAAATCACGGTGCCTGTCAGGTGCTTACCACTCATGCCTTTTGACTTAAACACAGAGCGGATTTTCCGGCTGGTATCACGGGCGTAAAATTCATTCATGATGTTGCGGAACGGGGTAAAATCGTCATCACCTTTCAGACTGTCTACACCGTCGTTGATGGCAATCAGACGAACACCACGCTGCCGCAAAACCTCCATAACCTGACCGACCTTCAGATAGTCGCGTCCTAACCGGCTCATGTCCTTGATGACGATTGCCTCTACACGCCCTGCCTCCACTTCCTCCATCATCGCCAAAAATCCGGGGCGGTCAAACCGGGTGCCTGAGATACCGTCATCTGTAAAATGCGTAGGATTTGGCAGCCCGTTCCGGCGAGCAAAATCCTCCAACATCTGTTTTTGGTTGGATATGGAATTGCTCTCGCCCTGTAACTCATCGTCCCGGCTCAGGCGCTCGTACAGTGGGGTGATTTTTTCGTTTCTCATAGCTGTACCTCCTGAAACAAAAATGCTCTAAGTGATTGCTTCACTAACCATGACAAAATCATGATTAAGAAGTCACTTAGAGCATATATCACCGAAAACCGCAAAATCCATTCTGGTATCTGCATCCACTCGACTGGCGGCGTTCAACACGGAAGAAATGGCGCACCTGACCAGCCGCGATGACCTGTCGCTCGGCACACTGGGCGACCGCAAGCGCGTCATTTTCGCCGTTATTCCCGATGAGGATACCACTTTCAACTATCTTGTGGGTCTGATGTACTCGCAGGCGTTCCGCGAACTGTACCATGCCGCAGACAATAAATACGGCGGCAGACTGCCGGTTCCGGTGCGCGTGCTGATGGACGAGTTCGCCAATGTCGCACTGCCGGAGGACTTTGAGCGCGTGCTGGCAACCTGCCGCAGCCGTGAAATCTCCATCAATATCGTCATTCAGAACATGGCGCAGCTCAAGAAGCTGTTGAAGGACAGCTGGGAGAATGTGACCGGCAACTGCGACACACTGCTCTATCTGGGCGGCAACGAGGCCAGCACCCACGAATACATTTCTAAGCTGCTGGGCAAGGCCACCATCGACACCCGCACGCGCGGCGTGACGAAAGGACGCAGCGGCTCCAGCAGCACCAACTACCAGAACGCAGGCCGCGAACTGCTCATGCCGGACGAGGTGCGGATGCTGGACAACCGCAAGGCGCTCATCTTTATTCGCGGCGAACGCCCGGTGATGGACGACAAATATCCTATTCAGAAGCATCCGAACTACCGTTTGACCGCTGACGGCGGCAAGCCGCCCTATCAAAAGAAGTTTGACATTCCCAGCTATGAGCAGAACGACCTGCCGCATGAGATCAACATCGAAAATCTTGAAATCTTGGAGGAAACCGAACATGACGAAGAAACCCACTCTGAACCCCACCGACCGGACGCGCAAGGCAAAACAGCGTTACTTCGCCGTTGTGCTGACTTGCGTGCTGGCCTGCGCCGTCTGTACGCCCGCTTTCGCCGCAGGTGAAGATCCTCTGACCGCTATCAACAACCTGTCCACCTTTGTCTTTTCCGCAATCAAAGCCATCGGCGTGATCCTGCTGGGCTGGGGTGTGGTGCAGATCGGTCTGAGCTTGCAGTCCCATGACCCCTCTCAGCGCAGCACCGGCTTTCTGACTTTCTTCGGCGGTCTGGTGATTGCATTTGCGAAAGAAATTCTGGATCTGATCTTGAAGTAAACGATATAAATAGTGACAGCCGCCTGTTTTTTCATGGAACAGGCGGCTGTTTTCTGGAGGTGATAACTTGGACGATAACTGGATTGTAGAAAACTTAGAGGGTGCCTTTGCCACATGGAACTCGAAGCTGACCGAGATATGGTCACTGGTGAGCGAAACGCCGCAGCACTTCAAGAACGGTGCAATTTGGGCGATATGCCAGAACATCAACACCGCATTGCAGGCCATCGGCTATGGACTGCTGATTTTGTTCTTTGCTATCAGCATTTTCCGCAGCACAGCGAATTTTCAGGACTTCCGCAGACCGGAACAGGCATTGCGGCACTTTATCCGCTTCGTGGCGGCAAAAACCGCCGTGACCTACGGCATGGACATTATGACCACGCTTTTTACCATCTGCGGCGGTATCGTCAGCACGGTGGCGGGCAATCTCGGCAATCTCACGGGCGCGTCTGTGACGCTCCCGGAGGAAATCAAGACTGCCATTGACGAGGTAGGCTTTCTGGCGAGTATACCGCTGTGGTTGGTGACGATTTTAGGCAGCGTGTTCATCACGGCACTGTCTTTCGTGATGATAATGACCGTGTACAGCCGTTTCTTTCGGCTCTATATGTACACGGCGCTTGCGCCTATCCCACTGTCCACCTTTGCAGGCGATGTGACCTCGAATACCGGACGCACCTTTATCAAAAGTTACCTCGGCGTGTGCATGGAGGGCGCAGTCATTGTACTGGCCTGCATGATATTTGCCGCCTTTACCGGCGGCGGCGCACCGGGTATCGCAGACCCGGACGCTTCGGCGGTGACGATGGTGTGGAGCTATCTGGCGGAAACCATCTTCAATATGCTGGTGCTCGTAGGGCTGGTAAAGGGCGCAGACCGCATTGTGAAAGAGATGATGGCACTGTAAATTGTCCGTTTTTTCGGACAGAAGTTTTACTATGATTTTATCAGAACAGCAAAGCTGATTTTTTGCACGAAACCCCAGACTGCGTTACACTGGTACCATCAAGGAGGTGCTGACCATGTTCAGACAAATTATTTTCCCCATCTTATTTTTTCTGCTGCTCCCGTTGTGGTTCAAGCTGCTCATCAAGCTGAGGCTGGGGCCTGCGCTGGTTTATGTGATCCTCGGCAACACCGTCTGGCTGGACTGGGCGGCACACCACACGGCGCTGGCGGATGGTATCCTGTTCGCCATTCTCGGTGTAACGGCACTAAGCTGGCTCGTGACCTTTTACCGCAAAATCCGTGACCATCAAATCGAATAAACCCTGTGAGGAGTGCAAACGCACTCCTCTTTTTCTTGGAGGTGACTATGGAAATCCGTATCAATCGTGAAGTGCGAAATTATCACGAATCCATCTTTTTCGGACTGTCTGCAAGGCAGTTCGGCTGCTCTCTCGGCGCTGTTGCAGTTGCCGTGGGAGCTTATTTTTTACTCAAAGACCCCATTGGGAAGGAAAACGCCAGCTGGCTGTGTATGCTCTGTGCCGCACCGCTTGCGGTCGCAGGCTTTTTCCAATACAACGGTCTTTCCTTTGAGCGGCTGCTTTGGGCGATGTTCAAGACCCACATTCTGTATGCCGGACGGCGGCTGTATAAGAGCGAAAACCTGTATGAACAGCTTCTACACATTCCAGAAAAGAAAGCGAGGAAACGCAAGTGAAGAAATTCGGACGAAAGAAAGAGCGTGCTTCTGTACGCCTGCCGAAAACGGCCCAGCAGTCCATTCCCATCCGCCGCATCCACCGGGATGGTATCTGGGAGGTGGACGGCAAATTCAGCCGTTGCTGGCGCTTCACCGACATCAACTACGCTGTGGCGGACGAGGAAGATAAAAAGGAAATGCTCATCCAGTATTGTGCGCTGGAAAAGGCATTGCCGACCGACGCGATCACGAAAATCTCCATCGTCAACAAACGGCTGAATCCGCTGGAATTTCAGAAAGAAATGCTCATGCCGTCCAAGCAGGACGGGCGCGACGATTACCGCAAGGAATACAATCGTATGCTGCTCGACAAAGCCGCAGAGGGCAACGGCATTGTGCAGGAGCGGTACATCACGGTTTCCGTGGAGCGCCGCAGCATTGAGGAGGCGCGCAGCTTCTTTGCCCGTGTGGGCAGCGACCTGTCCGCCAACATGAAAAAGCTGAACTCCAAGCTGTACGAACTGGACAACAAGGAACGGCTGGGTATCCTGCATGACTTTTTCCGTATTGGTGAGGAGGATTCGTTCCGCTTTGATTTCGATACTGTGGCCAAGCGCGGACACTCGTTCAAGGACTCCATCTGTCCGGACAGTATCCAGTTTCACTCTAACTATTTTGAACTTTCGGACAGCAAAGTGGGCCGCGTACTGTTCCTCAAGGATTATCCGGCCTATTTGGAGGACAGCTTTGTAAAAGAACTGACCGAACTCAACCGCAATCTGATTTGGTCCATCGACATCCAGCCTATTCCCACGGATAAGGCGCTGAAAGAGATACAGAACCAGTCCCTTGCGGTGGAAACGGATATTACCCGTTGGCAGAACAAGCAGAATCAGAACAACAATTTCTCCGCCATTCCGCCCATGCAGCTTACCGATGCACGGGACACGATGCGTTCCATGCTGGACGATCTGACCATGCGCGACCAGCGCATGACTCTGTGCGTGATGACCCTCGTTCATGTGGCGGACAGCAAAGCACAGCTTGACGCTGACACCGACACCATCCGCAGCATTGCAGGCGGCAAGAACTGTGAAATGAGCGTGCTGACCTACCAGCAGGAGGATGCGCTGAACACCGTTTTGCCTTACGGTCTGCGGCGAATTGACACCTTGCGGACACTGACCACCGAGAGCGCCGCCGGTCTGGTGCCGTTTTCCTCGCAGGAGATTCGACACCGCGGTGGCGTGTACTACGGTGTGAACGCCACCAGCCGCAATCTGATCGTCTGCGACCGCCGACAGCTTTTGAACAGCAACGGCTTCATTCTGGGCGTGTCCGGTTCGGGCAAGTCCTTTGCGGCCAAGGAGGAGATCACCTCTATCGCGCTTTCTACCGACGATGATATTATCATCGTTGACCCGGAACGCGAGTATGCGCCGCTGGTGCGGGCATTGGGCGGCGAAATCGTGCAGATTTCAGCAGGCAGTCCCAACCACATCAACGCGATGGATATGACCAGCGGTTACGGCGAGGAAGAAGGCAAAGCGGACGATCCCCTGATTTTGAAAAGCCAGTTTGTCATGTCCCTGTGCGAGCAGTTGATGAAGCCGGAGCCGGTGGGCGCGAAAGAGCGTTCTATCATCGGGCGGTGCGTAGGCAATGTGTACCGTGAGTATATCAAAGATTACCGCAATCCGCCTACACTGAAAGACTTCCGTGAGGAACTGCTGCGCCAGCCGGAGCCGCAGGCCCAGTCCATCGCGCTGGCACTGGAATTGTTCGTAGATGGCACACTGGATGTATTCGCCTATCAGACCAATGTGGATATGAGCAACCGCATTATGCTGTTCGATATTTTTGACCTCGGCAGTCAGCTAAAAACCGTGGGTATGCTGGTCATGCTGGACGCGATTCTGAACCGTGTCATTGAAAACCACAAGCGCGGACGGCGCACATGGATCTACATTGATGAGATTTATCTGTTCTTCGCCAATGAGTACAGCAGCAACTTCCTCGAAGAAAGCTGGAAGCGTTTCCGCAAGAAAAACGCCGCCGCGACCGGCATTACACAGAATGTTACCGACTGTCTGCGTTCTCCCACAGCAAAGAATATGCTGGCAAACTCCGAGTTCCTGCTCATGCTGTCGCAGGCTCCCACCGATCAGCAGGAGCTTGTAAAAATGCCCCGCATTTCGGAAGAACAGCTTTCCTATATCAGTAATGCGGAGTCGGGACATGGCCTTATCAAAGTCGGCGGCGCAAAAGTGCCGTTCATCAACCAGTTCCCACGCAACACGGCGCTGTACCGCCTTATGACGACAAAGCCGGGTGACTTGTTGTGAAAGAGATACGAACACGCCCGAAAAACCGGGATATTCAGACCCGGCAGACCACCGCCTTTCTGCCAAAACAGGCTGTTCGGCGGCAGTTCAAGAACAAGAATGATACGCCGGAGGAAGAACAGACTTCACCTTATCAAGAGCCGGTGGAACGGTTTCAGACCAAGGGACAGCGTGCGGCGGAAATCAGCAGCCGCACGGCGTTCCGCTCCGGCAAGGCGCTGGCACAGAAGCAATTCGACCGCAAGTTCAGCGCCGCCGAGCCAAAAGACAACGGCGCTTCACCCTCTGCAGCGGTACAAACCGAACCGCCGCAAGTTACTCGTGCCAAGCAAAGATTTCGGCAGGCACAAGCGAAAAAGCAGACCGAACACCGCCGAGAAACTGCGGCTACCATCGAAAAGCATGAAGCCGCACAGGTGCGTATGGATATTACTGCGATAGAGCAGCAAGTGGATTTGTCATCCTTCAATGCTGATATGCCCAGGCACACTGAACAGCCTCATACCTCCAAACGGCGAAAATCATCTGCCACAGCGCCGAAAGAGAAAAAGCCGCTCCGTGAACAGCTATTCACGGGGCGGCAGGATACCGCGGTGCGCCAACAGGCGGCGGCCAAAGCACAGGCACAGGTCACGGCAAGAGCCAGGCAGCGGGTGCAGCAGCAGGTCATGCAGGAAACCACGCAAAAGACAGCGCAGACCGCCAAACGCACAGTAAAACTCTTTGAGCGGGTCAAGAAAGCAGTCATTCGCGCAGGACAGGCCGTTGCACGGGCGGCAGTAGGTTTGCTGGGCGGTGCCGGTGCGCTCATTGCGTTGATTTTGATAATTGGTGGTGCTGCGGCTGTTATCGGTACTCCGTTTGGTGTATTCTGGTCTGGCAACGACAGCGATGCACAATCCGTTCCTCAGGCCGTCGCGCTCATCAACAGTGAGTTTTCTGCGAGAATCAACCAGATACAGGCTGAGAATCCCGCAGACAGCGTGGTGATCCATCGAGAGCCGGATGGCGGCAGTGACCTTTCCATTACCAACTGGACAGATGTTGTCGCTGTGTTTGCAGTCAAAACGGCTGGGGCCGATGCCGACGCTACCGATGTTGTCACCATCGACGAGGAGCGTATCGACCTTATTCGCACGGTGTTCTGGGATATGAATACCGTCAGCTACTATGTGCAGACCATCAAGCGTGAGGACAGCACGGAAACCATTTTGCATATCACTATTACTAGCAAAAAAGCAACCGATATGCCGGACTTCTACCACTTCAATAAGAGCCAGCGTGAAGCACTGGAGGAAGTGCTGAAGCCGGAGTACGCGCAAATGCTGGCAGAGCTGGTGGGGACCTACGGAGGCGAGGTCACGCTGGACGAAGCGCAAATCCGCGCCATGCTTGCCGCCATGCCCAAGGACATTTCCGAGCGGCGGCGTGCTGTGGCGGAAAAAGCCTATTCGCTTCTCGGCAAAGTGAATTACTTCTGGGGCGGCAAAAGCAGCGCCATCGGTTGGGATTCCCATTGGGGCAAACCCACTCGCGTCACCGCCGCCGGAAGCAGAACGACCGGAACAATCCGCCCTTACGGACTGGACTGTTCCGGTTTCGTCGATTGGGTATTCAACAATTCACTGGGCTATGTGATTGGACATGGCGGCGGCGCAGCCAGTCAGCATGACCATTGCAAATCCATCTCATGGAGCGAAGCACAGCCGGGTGATCTGGTGTTTTATCCCGGCGATACTCATGTAGGCGTTTTCGTTGGCAAGGACAGCAACGGTGATCCGCTTATCATCCACTGCGCCAGTTCGCAGAATAATGTGGTGCTGACAGGTTTGCAGGGATTTGTGAGCATTGGCAGGCCGGATTGTTTTTAATCAAAAAGTACAAAAAATCCCGGTACGGTGCAACTACCGTACCGGGATTTACTCATTTAAGAGGTTTACTACTCTGATTCGTCAACAATTTGTGACGCAGAAACATCTGTTATACTAAAGTTGCCAGGATTCTCTGATTTTCAAGTGTGACATCAACTGTTAAAAGGAGTGTTAATCATCGCAGAAATCTACGCATATGTCCGTGTTTCCACACGGGAACAAAATGAGGATAGGCAACTTATCGCAATGAACGAATTACAAGTGCCGAAAAAGAATATTTTTATTGATAAACAATCCGGCAAGGATTTTGAACGACCGCGCTACAAAAAACTGATAAAGCGACTGAAAAAAGACGATTTGCTTTATATCAAGAGCATTGACCGACTTGGACGAAATTATAACGAAATTCAGGAGCAATGGCGTATTCTGACGAAAGAGAAAGCCGTTGATATTGTCGTGCTGGATATGCCACTGCTAGACACCCGGCGTGGAAAGGATCTGATGGGAACCTTCCTCAGCGATATCGTATTACAAGTGTTGTCCTTTGTTGCGGAAAACGAACGTGTTAATATCCGCCAGCGGCAAGCAGAAGGTATCGCGGCTGCAAAAGCGAGAGGTGTACGGTTTGGAAGATTGCCAAAACCATTGCCACCTAATTTCCGCACCGTCTACCAACGCTGGAAGCACGGTGAAATTACCGGAACCGAAGCAGCTAAAGAATGTGGGATGCCGCTGTCTACATTTCGTTATCGAGCAGCAATCTATCAAAACGCCAAGTTATCGTAAGAAATGTATTTTTACAAGAATGTGTACTTTTTTGTTAGTCGAGGTTTACATTGTGTAAGATATACAATTAATAGTAGTAATTACTATGCAACAGTGCTATAATAGAGAAAAAATATAAGCAGTGGAGATGCCAAAAAGTACACCTTTTGACATCTCGTAACTGCCATTGCACGGAAGGAGGACAGCACAGCATCAATGCGGCGGACGAAAGAACTGCCGCGCAAGATCAGAAACCTGTCAGGATATTGCCTTGGTGGGTATTACTATATGTAAAGGAGCATTTGATGTGAAAACAAAATTATTGTCATGGCTGTTGACACTGAGTCTGCTCATGACCATGCTTCCGACTGCTGCGCTAGCCGCTGCAGTTCCCGGAGTAAACAGCGGTACAGTCATCTATGTATCCGAAACCGGTAACGATTCAGCCGTTGGTGATGAGAGCACACCCCTCAAAACAATTGGTGCGGCATTTACGCAGGCGGTCGATGGGGATACCATCTGCCTGCTTTCCGACATTAAACTGGTGGGAAAGCTTGTCCTGACTGGTGATAAATCAGTAACGCTGACGGGTAAAGCTGGTGAAACTGCAAAGAAGATTACCTATCAAAAAGACACTTCTACTGACCTTTATATGATTGAGGTTGGTGTTGAATACGGCACAGCTACAAAGACGAACCTCACGCTTGAAAATGTGACGATTGATGCTGAGGCACAGGATATTCGCTGCGTCCGTGTTTGCCCTGGCAGTCAGCTTATCCTTGCAGATGGTGCGACTGTTCGGAATGGCCGAGCAATCAATCAGGATGGAACGACTGGTACCAGCGACTGCGGTGGCGGCATCGTTGTAGATAACGGCGCCAAACTGACGATGGAGGATAGCTCCAGTATCACCGGCTGTTCTGCCGAATGGGGGGGTGCTGTCTATCTCAGCGGCGAAATGGAGATCAACGGTGGCGAGATCAGCAACAATACTGCCGTTGGTGACATTTACGAGATCAACGGCGTTAATCGTTCCGCCAGCGCACACGGTGGAGCGATTATGATCCGTGCTTGTCGTGCGGATTATGATACTGCCTATGATGCTCCTGCCAAACTGACCATGCGTGGAGGTACAATCAGCGGAAACGCAGCTACCAGCAATGTCAGTGCCTTTGGCGGTGCGATTTCTATTATCGGTACTCGTGATACAGGCAGCCTGACGAATGCTTTTATTATGTCCGGTGGTACAATTTCCGATAACCAGGCTGGATACGGCGGTGCTATATCGGCGTATGCGGCGGATATTTATTGGCAGGGCAATACCAGCATCCAGCTGTCGGGCAATGCTAAAATCACAGATAACATCGCTCGAAACTATGGTGGTGCTATCTGCTTGTTCGGCAACAATACACAGAATTATACTGACACGCTTACAATGAGCGGCGGCACGATTTCCGGCAACAAAGCAAACTCTGCCGGTGGCGGTGTGTACCTCTCTGCCCATGGAGATCAGATGTTTATGACCGGAGGCAGCATCCGAGAGAATGAAGCCGGTTATGGCGGAGGTCTGTCAATCCGTTCCGGCAACAGCGGTGCAAATCCCAATGCCGCTGTATATCTACTGGGTGGCACCATCTCGGATAACCAGGCAACGAGTGGCTATCCGACAGATGATAGTTATTCCGAGCGCCTTTATTGCGGCAACGCAATCGAGCAGAGCGGTGAGCTTTATCTGGATGGAACACAGATGAATGTCAGCGGAGATATTCGCGTAGGATGTACGACTAATTTCCGCACTGGAGCAATCGAGACTAACCGCTATGTCACATTGGTAGGCGCATCTGATTCCATGCAGAATTACGAACTGACCTCTTATGATGATGAGTCTTTGGATGGCAGAGTGGTTGTTGCCCCCGGTACGATTACTTATGGCACAGAAACCTATAGCGTAGCAGATGCCGAGCCGTATCTGTCGCATTTTACACACAACCATAAGGAAATTATTACGGATACCGATTATACGGCAGAAACGGGAGCTTCTTCTCAGGCGAAGAGCCTTGTTCTGTACGGAGCGATCCAAAAGTTTTCTGTTACCTACACAGACGGTATCGGCGGCACCAGCTTTGCGGATGAGGTAACCAGCGACCTGCGCCGCGGAACCCCCACCCCTGCTTTCACTGGCGGTACACCGACCCGCAGTGGTTATACCTTTGCCGGCTGGGAGCCGTCCGTAGCCGCAACGGTAACGGACAATGCCGTTTATACCGCACAGTGGGCAAAGAACAGTTCCTCCTCCCATCATTCGACCCGCTATACGCTGCACTATGAGTCGAACGGCGGCACAACTTACAAGGATGAGCGCTATTCCTCCGGTACGAAGGTGACGCTCGACAAGACCCCGACACGTGAGAGCTATACCTTTACCGGCTGGTACGCCGACAAAGCACTGACCGACAAGATCACCAATGTGAAAATGACGGGCAACAAGACGGTTTATGCCGGTTGGACAGCAACCAATGTGCCGGATATGCTGAACGGCGATGACCACTACGCCTATGTAGTCGGTTACTCCGATGGCACTGTCCGTCCGAACGCGAACATCAGCCGCGCCGAAGTTGCAACGATTTTCTTCCGCCTGCTCAAGGAGGAAGTGCGTGATGGCAACTTGACCACTGAAAACACATTTGCTGATGTAACGGATGGACAGTGGCATAACAAGGCAATTTCCACAATGGCAAAGCTCGGTATCGTCAAGGGCCGCCGTGCGGACAGCTTTGACCCCGATGCCTCGATCACTCGTGCGGAGTTTGCGGCAATCTGCGCACGCTTCAACACCAAACCGGTCGAGAACAGCGGCAGCTTCTCCGACATTTCCGGTCACTGGGCGGAAAACGAGATCGAGAGAGCGGCGGCGTTTGGTTGGATTTCGGGCTATCCGGACGGCACATTCCATCCCGATGCCCGCATCACCCGCGCTGAAGCCATGACGATGATCAACCGCGTACTCTGCCGTATGCCGCAGAGCGAAAGCGATCTGCTGGACAGCATGGTAACGTGGCCGGACAACAAGCCGTCCGACTGGCACTACCTCGCAGTTCAGGAGGCCACGAACAGCCATGACTTCAACCGTCAGGGCGAGGTCGGCGAAAGCTGGACGAAGCTGACGAGCGTCCCCGACTGGACGCGGTATCAGAAATGATACTTAATAAATTTGTAGAAAAGCGGGGATTAGATGTGAAAAGAAAAGTGTTATCGTGGTTGTTGACATTTAGTCTGATTCTTGGACTATGGCCAACGGCTGCACTGGCAGCAGATGATGTAGCTGCGCTCACTGAGAAAACGGTAAGTGTATCAAATTGGGCTGATTTGAAAGCATCTGTTGCTGCTCTTACTGACGATGAATATCTCCGTGCGGATATTACTGCACCCTTGACTGCTGATTCAGAGTTGGATATAGATGGTAAAGTAGTAGTGCTTTCTGCGACCGCAGGCGACATCTCTATTACCAGAACACTTCAATCTGAGGCAAACTCTACTAATCCGATTTTTAAGTTAACCAACAATGCCTCCTTAAGCATTAGCGGAACAGAGAATGGTATTACATTACTGGATTCCACAGAAAGAAAAAAGAGCAGAGGGTTGATTGAAGCTGATAGTGGAACAACGTTGAATCTCTCTAATGTGTCGTTTCGTGATTTTAAGTTTGGCTATACTCTCGCAGGTAGTGGATATGGCGCAATCTATGCAGTTAATGCAACTATAGCAATGCAAAATGTTGCTATGTCAAATTGTATAGGTGATAATGGCGTACTAATTTATGCAAAAAACTCAAAAGTCAGCATGAACGAATGCGCCGTTGCCAATACAACATATTGGGGCAATAGTAATAGTATTGGTGGTGTGATTCAGATTGAAGGTACTAACTCGGATGTTACCATGACCAACTGCAAAATTGAAGGTTGCGGTTCTGCCGAAGAAAATGGTGCAGCTAATAGTGTAGGTCCGGTGTGGCTACGCGGTGGCACGACCAAGATTTCTGACTCAACCTTTAGCAAAAATATGGCCATGCGTGGTGTTGGCATCTTAGCTGAAGATACGAATTTAACCTTGAAAAGTGTGAATATCACCGATAATATTTGTCGTGGTGATGGATACAATCCTACTACAAAAGAACCAGATAGCAACCGTGGATATGTTGTATGGTGGCAAGGTGCCGGCCTTTATATTGAAGACTGCACGCTTTCTATGTCTGATGTGAATATTACCGGTAACACAGGTTCGTTTATTGGCGGCGGTATGTATATTACCGGTACAAATGCAACAATGGATGATACCATCAACATCTCCAATAACTCTGCCGTATGTGGAGGTGGTATCTATACGGATGATGATCAGCATACTATTACATTAAATGGCACTACAATTCAAAATAATGCCGCTGTAAAAAAAGATGCGTACAGTCGGTATTCTTCATATAATGGTTGCGGTGCCGGTATTGCTAATGATGAAGGCAATGTAGTGCTCAATGGTACCGATATTAGTGGTAATATTGCATCTGCACATGGCGGCGGTATTATAAATTATGGTACAGCGACGATTCATAGTGGCAATGTAACCGGCAATAAAGCAGATGCTGTTGATGGCTGCGGCGGTGGTATCTGCCTCGCAAAAGGAACAGTTCATGTAGACGGTGATACCCAAATTACTAATAATACTGCAAACTCTGGCAATGGTGTTTATGTATCTGGTGGTACGACTTTTGAGATTCAGGACAAGGTCGTTATTGACCAGAATAATGATGTTGCGTTGGAGGGTGCTGATGCAGCGAATAACATTCCGAGTGCCTATATTACGATTACAGCTCCGTTTACAGGTGCCACGAAGTCGAATCCAATCAATATCACCAGTCAGGATGTAAGTGTAGAAGATCAAAAATCTGAGCCGGCTACAGATGGTACGCCACTTGTTATCTATACCGACGATGCAGGTGGTGAGAATGCAGCGTTGAATGCTGATGGTAGTATGCTTTTTGTACCAAGTCAGTATATGCAGGACGGATTGCTGATTGGACATAGTCAGAAATCAGGCCATCAGCAATGGTTAACCTATGTAACCGAACGAATTTTACCTAATGTTGAAGTAACTTACAAGAATAGTAGTACAAGTCAAGAAGCTACTGATCAACTCGCTTATGGTACAGATATTGTTGTAGATCCTAATGAAGGTGCGCTGAATTGGCCTGATTCGGTTTGGGATAACAGCAAGAATAGCGAGCAACAAACGCTGACGGTTACAAAATCGATAACCATCCCTGATGCAACACGTGATGGTTATACATTTGTAGGTTGGCAAAAAACACAAGAAAATAATGTATTAACCTTTACCGCGCAGTGGAAAAGTAATCACAACAGTTCCTCTGGTGGTTCGTCCGGTAGCTCTACTAAGTACACCCTGCACTACGAATCCAACGGCGGTACGGCTTACAAGGATGAGCGCTATTCTTCCGGCACGAAGGTGACGCTTGACAAGACCCCGACACGCGAGAGCTATACCTTTACCGGCTGGTATGCGGACAAGGCGCTGACGCAGAAGATCACGACCGTGACGATGAACAGCGACAAGACGGTCTACGCAGGCTGGGAGGCTACCGGTGTGCCGGACAAACTCAACGGCGATGACCACTACGCCTATGTGATTGGCTACTCGGACGGCAACGTTCGCCCGAACGCGAACGTCAGCCGCGCTGAGACCGCGACGATCTTCTTCCGACTGCTCAAATCCGACATTCGCGACGGAAATCTGACCGCCGACAACGGTTTTTCCGATGTTTCGAACGGACAGTGGCACAACAAGGCGATTTCCACGATGGCAAAGCTCGGTATCGTCAAGGGCCGCCGTGCGGACAGCTTTGACCCCGATGCCTCGATCACCCGTGCGGAGTTTGCGGCGATCTGTGCGCGCTTCAACACCAAACCGGTCGAGAACAGCGGCAGCTTCTCCGACATTTCAGGTCACTGGGCGGAAAACGAGATCGAGAGAGCGGCGGCGTTCGGCTGGATTTCGGGCTATCCGGACGGCACATTCCACCCCGACGCCCGCATCACCCGCGCTGAAGCCATGACCATGATCAACCGCGTACTCTGCCGTATGCCGCAGAACGAAAGCAATCTGCTGGACAGCATGGTAACGTGGCCGGACAACAAGCCGTCCGACTGGCACTATCTCGCCGTACAGGAGGCCACGAACAGCCATGACTTCAACCGTCAGGGCGAGGTCGGTGAAAGCTGGACGAAGCTGACGAGCGTACCTGACTGGAAGCGGTATCAGTAAAAAAGTTAAAACGATATACAGGAAATTTAGTACAATAGCGTTATTCGAAAAGGACATTATGAATAAAAGAATTATTGCAAGTATTTTGACGGTTATAATGCTCATGACCATGCTTCCGACTGCTGCTTTTGCGGCAGACGGAGAGAGCACAGAGACAGGTAACTCGACCACCCCGGAAGCTGCCATTTATCTCGACCAGCAGCATGGCGCAGATGATAATGACGGACTGAGCAAAACGACTGCTGTAAAGACGATTGAAAAGGCAAACGAGCTAGCAAACGAAAAGAATATCAAGGATATTTGTCTTTCAAGTTTTTATCAGGTCACGGGGACGGAAACTTGGGACCTTGGCGGAAAGACACTGCACCGCTATGGGCTCGGCGGCTATATGATCGAACTCGTCAGTGCGTCTGCCTCGCTGACACTGAGTAACATTGTGATTGATGGCGCAGAGTGTACTGTGGATGCAACACACGCTGCGGAAACCGACTCGATCATCAAGGCGGCGAACGGCGGCACCATCGTGCTGAACAGCGGCGCAATTTTACAGAACAATAAGGCAATGCAGTTTGGTTCCGGTGTTTTGGCGAATAATGGCGTCAACATAACAATGGAAGACGGCGCGATCATTCGTAACAATACAAACCGCAACTACGAATTGGGCGGCGGCATTCTGATCGGCAACGGCAGTACCTTCACCATGAACGGCGGCGAGATCAGCGGCAATACGGCGAATGGCGGAGGCGGTGTCGCGATCATTGGCTCAACGATGGTTATGAACAATGGTACGATCTCCAACAACAGCACCTACCAGACATCTGGTCAGGGCAGTTACGGTGCCGGTGTTTATGTTGCGGATTACGCCAACTCAAGCGGCGGCGATACATTGTTTACAGCTACACCGGCCTCTTTTGAAATGAATGGCGGCAAAATCACCGGAAATAAGGCACTTGACTACGGCGGCGGTATTGTCACCTTCCCACAGCGAAGTCAGAAAATTACAATCAATATTAAAAACGGCGAAATTTCCGGCAATAAGGTTACACGGGGAAGCGGCGGCGCAGTCGCAGCATTCTTCGGCGTAACTGAGCTGAATATCAAGGACGGCACGCTAACGGGAAATAGCGCGTATCAATTCGGCGGCGGTGTCTTTCTGTATCAAGCAACGAATGTAACGATTTCCGGCGGTACGATTTCCAAAAACAAAGCCCTTCGGAGTGGTGGCGGTGTATGCTTGCGCGAAGGCTCTGCTGTTAAGCAGACCGGCGGCTCTATTGAAAATAATGTTGCAAAAGTAGGCGGCGGCATTTACAGCGGCACCTATACCATGACAGGCGGTGTCATCAAGGATAATAACAATTCTCTGACTGAGGAAGCACGGCTTTCGACCTTAGGTGACGGTGTTTTTGTAGGAACTGCCTTCAATCTTGGGAATGATGCTGAGATCAGCACGAATAACGATGTCTATCTGACAGCGGGCGACTCTATTTCCAAGGAAGGCCGTTATATCAATGTAATCTCCCCATACACGGGCGCAAGCACCGCAAAACCGATTCAGATCCACAGCGAGGATCGCACGGTAGAGAATACCGAAATCGGTACGCAGCTTGTTCGTTATACGACGGACGCGGGCGGTGACACTGCGGCAGCAAAGGCGGACGAGGACGGCATTTTCGTCCCGAGCTGGAAAATGCCGGAGGGTCTGGTCATTGGACAGAGCAAGGCGGCAGGAAAGACGGACTGGATGACCTATGTACCGGCTGTTAAAATCCAGTATCAGTGGGTCAGCACGGATAACCCCACCGATGTAACCCCCCCTGCGAATGATTATATCCGTACCGGCAGAGCATATACGGCGAAAGCACAGCAGGTTTCCCACCAGGGATATACCTTTGATGGCTGGTACACGGATACTTCATGCTCGGTGCCGTATGTGGACGGTACGGTTCTGAATGCGGATACGGTTCTTTACGGTCGTTGGACGGCGGCGCACGGCAATCTGTCCGTTACCAAGACTGTAGCCGGAAACAACGGAGATACCTCTAAGGCGTTCAACTTCACCGTGACGCTCGGCGATACCAGCATCAACGGCACATTTGGTGAGATGATTTTTGCCGATGGAGTCGCAACCTTCGTTCTGAAGCACGGTGAGAGCAAGACTGCTGTCGGCCTGCCTGCAGGAATCACCTATACCGTAACCGAGGCGGAGGCAGATAAGGACGGCTACACCACAACGTCTGTCAACGCCAGCGGCAGTATCATCAAGGATGACACCGCAGCGGTAACCTTTACTAACACCCGAAACAGCTCCTCCTCCCATCATTCGACCCGCTATACGCTGCACTATGAGTCGAACGGCGGCACAGCTTACAAGGATGAGCGCTATTCTTCCGGCACGAAGGTGACGCTTGACAAGACCCCGACCCGCGAGAGCTATACCTTTACCGGCTGGTATGCGGACAAGGCGCTGACGCAGAAGATCACAAGCGTAACGATGAACAGCGACAAGACGGTCTATGCAGGCTGGGAGGCTACCGGTGTGCCGGACAAGCTCAACGGCGACGACCATTTCGCCTACGTCATCGGCTACCCGGACGGCAAGGTACACCCGAAGGGCAATATCAGCCGCGCGGAAACGGCGACAATCTTCTTCAGACTGCTCAAAGCGGACATCCGCGACGGAAATCTGACCGCCGACAACGAATTTTCCGATGTTTCGGACGGCCAGTGGCACAACAAGGCGGTTTCCACGATGGCAAAGCTCGGTATCGTCAAGGGCCGCCGTGCGGACCGCTTTGACCCCGATGCCTCGATCACTCGTGCGGAGTTTGCGGCGATCTGTGCGCGCTTCAACACCAAACCGGTCGAGAACAGCGGCAGCTTCTCCGACATTTCCGGTCACTGGGCGGAAAACGAGATCGAGAGAGCGGCGGCGTTCGGCTGGATTTCGGGCTACCCGGACGGCACATTCCACCCCGACGCCCGCATCACCCGCGCTGAGGCTATGACCATGATCAACCGCGTACTCTGCCGTATGCCGCAGAGCGAAAGCGACCTGCTGGACAGCATGGTAACGTGGCCGGACAACAAGCCGTCCGACTGGCACTATCTCGCCGTACAGGAGGCCACGAACAGCCATGACTTCAACCGTCAGGGCGAGGTCGGCGAAAGCTGGACGAAGCTGACGAGCGTACCCGATTGGAAGCGGTATCAGTAATACAACAAGGAATTTTCGGAGCAGTAGCTCTCAAAGAAAGACAACATCCCCTCTGCTGCTCCAAGACGGCAAATATCTATACATTCACCATGCTTGCGGCATAG
Source organism: Butyricicoccus faecihominis (assembly GCF_014648015.1). NCBI lineage: Bacteria > Bacillati > Bacillota > Clostridia > Eubacteriales > Butyricicoccaceae > Butyricicoccus > Butyricicoccus faecihominis. The sequence continues at coordinate 74,650 of NZ_BMQH01000003.1, read as the reverse complement.
TGAGAGTAGAGTTGTTTTTTCTCCGTTCAAGACACAGCCAGAGTTAAGGATGTTGCGAACGATTCCTATTTTTCACGGAAAGCTGGGGCATTTGCCCCAGCCTTCTCCAAGCGCTTGACCACTGGTGGAGCGCTTGGAGAAGGTTCTCAGAATGATACCATATATTCCGCGCAAAGAAAGATTTACTGATTGATACAGGGATAGACAAAGGAAATTGCAGATATGGATATTCACAAAAACTTGAATCAGACCACAGAACTGGATAGCGCACGGAACGATCTGTCAGTGGAAAAGAAGCTGCTTGACTGTATTGAAAAACTTGTCATGAACGATGACTTCACAGCAGCGGTCAACTCTGTGCTGACGACTATCCTCGAACATTACGATGCGGATCGTACCTACATATTTGAATTTCAATGGAAGGAAAATCTTATTCGGAATACCTACGAAATTTGCAGAGATGGTATCACTCCGCAGATTGAGAATCTGCAGACAGTGACCGTTGATGTAGTAGCACGATGGGTGGATAGTTTTGAGGACCAGGAACAGAATACCATCATCTTTATCGGAGATGTTGATGCCCTCAAGGATGATCCTACCCGCCGCCTCGAGTATGATTGTCTGCATCCGCAGGGGATCAAGAGTCTCATTGCCATTCCCATTTTTATAAATGGCAAACTGCACGGCTTTCTTGGAATAGATAATCCTCGTAGCCACAAGGATGCGCTGACGTTGTTAACGCAGCTTACTTATATCATCGCAAACGAGCTGCAAAAGCGGCTGCTTACAGAAGCACTGACGAAAAAAAGCTATCAGGACCCGCTGACCGGTCTAAACAACCGCTTGGCCTATGACGAGATGTTGGAGCATTTGCGCGGAAAGGAGTTTCCGGTAGGCGTAGGATTTTTGGACATCAATGGGCTGAAATGGATCAACGATACGCTCGGTCATGACATGGGCAACAAAGTGATCCAAAAGATTTGCACTATTCTCAACGAGCACATCGAACAGCAGTATATCTACCGCATCAGCGGCGATGAGTTCGTTATGATCTGGCCAGATGTTGATTATAAGGTTTTTATGAGCGCCGCAAAAAAACTGGAGGCGGCGCTGTTTGCCGAGAAAAACATTGCATCGTTTGGTTTTGTATGGGGAAAAGAAGAAGATACGGGTATTGCCGTTCGCAAGGCAGAGAAAGCAATGCAGACAGCAAAGAATAAGTTCTATGCCGCAAATGCCGAATTAAAAGATAGTCGCCCCGGCTATCTGGACGCACTATTGCAGGAGTTTCGGGATAGCACCTTTATCCCGTATCTACAGCCGCTTTACAGCATCCAGTATAACCGTGTTTATGGTGCAGAAGTTCTCGTCCGCAAGATTGATCCGCATGGTAATATCCATACACCCGTGGAATTCATCAGCATCATGGAGTGCGAGCACATGATCTCTATGGTGGACTTCACAATGCTGCGACAAGCCTGCGAACTGATCCAAAAATGGAAACCTGTATGGCCAGATATTGTACTCAATGTGAACTTTTCACGCAACACACTGATGGAGCCAGACTTTCTGGAGCGGATTGATCAAATTCTCTCCGAGACCGGTGCTGACCCGGCGCAGCTTATCTTTGAGATCACGGAATCTTCGCAAAACATCCAGCTGGAATCCCTGTGCAGCCTGTTGGATGAAGTGAAACAACGAGGTATTTCGCTAGCGATTGATGACCTTGGCACCGAGGCTGCCTGCCTAGAAATGCTCTACCTCCCGCAGATCAGCGTTGCAAAAATTGATAAAAGTTTGATCGACAAGGCTGAACACATCGACCGCGAACAACTTGTTATCAGACATCTTATCGACCTATGCCACGATTTGAATATGCGCTGTGTGGCAGAGGGTATCGAAACAGACAGCCAGATCGAATTGCTGAAAAAACTCGGATGTGATAAGCTACAAGGCTATAAGATTGGTAAACCCATGCTACCGGAAGACTTCCTTCGCCAGTTTGGAGAGAGCGCTCTCTACAAAAATAAGGAAAAGAATCTGACAGGAAAATAGATGTGCTGAAGGAATGCTTGATGACCTGCGGTGCATCACTGACAGAAACGCTTTCTCCCACTGTTGATTATCTGATCACCAATACACCGGATTCTGGTACGGCAAAGAATAAAAAGGCGATCGAATTGGGAATTAAACGCATCACTGAGGCACAGTTCAATGAAATGATTGGCAGAATTACATGACAAAAAACATTTATCAAAGGCAGAACGATTATCCGTTCTGCCTTTTTTCGTATCTTCACACTGCGTCTAATGATATTTGGATTGTATAATCATATATTCTGCACTCTAAATTTTTTTGAAATTTAACCGGCAAGATTGGCATTCTGCTTTTCTAAATCGTATTAGTCAGTATCAGGACAGAAAGCAGCACCTCCCCATCAACGCCATGCGCGGAAAGGGGGTGTGGACTATGCAATGGTCTGATAAAGACATTTCCCGCATTGAAGGCAAGTTCGATAGCTTCTGCAAAACTGTCCTGCGGAATTTTGCAAGGGACTGGTACAGAGCCAAACAGAGACACCATGCAACGGAAGTTTTGTTTTCGGAACTGCCGGACGGCCAGCTATTTGAGCCGATACATAACGACCCCATCTGCCCGTTGGAACAATACCTGTTTGATGATTTGGAGTTACCAATAAATATCACCGATGATGCACTGGCACAGGCATTACGCCAGCTTTCAAGACGAAAACGGCAAATCGTTCTGCTTGCTTATTTTTGCGATAGGACTGACCAGCAGATTGGCGAACGGTTTCATGTCGTGCGAAGTACGATACAGGCAGCCAGAACCAAAGCACTGAAGGAAATGAGGAATTTACTTGAAAAACAATCAGAAACATAACCGAGCGGTCATCCGCCGTGTGCCGTTATCCACCATCGTAAAGGCGAAAAATGGTGATGATACGGCGCTTGAAAAGATTTTGCGCCATTATCAGGGATATATGCTGAAACTCAGCCAGTTTGAACTGTACGATGCCAGCGGCACGGTCTATACCTGCTTCGATGAAGAACTATACCAAGAACTCCAATTCAAACTGGTGAAAGCCATCCTTGACCGTTTTGAACTGCGATAAATAACCTTGCCAATCCTTCACAGAGGATAACAATTCGTTGTCCTCTGTGAAAGGCTGGTAAGGATTGTTCTCAACCTTTCCACCTTTGCACCTTGAAAACTGAAATGAGCGTCCGTATTAGATACTGCACAGGGGAAGCAGGCCACGACCACCAGAGAGGAGGTTTCGGAGCGAGCGTGCCAATGTGCCGAATACGGTGTCCTGTCACAACAGGCAGTCCATCAGGAACAGGATACGGGTACAAACGCCGACAATAGAAGAATAGCGGGGCCGCTGTGTATACGGCGGCTCCACTTTACAATAAAACCGTATTTTAGAGAGTAATAATCTCTTTTTAGGAAATACTTATCCGAGAGGTGATAACTTGGAAGACAAGGAAAACTTATATCAGATAGGACCTGTAACCTATGTGATCGAACGGGTGTTCACGCAAAGCAAGACACCACAGGATGTTGTAGTCGAGGAAATCATTACCACGGCCAAACAAGGCATCAAAATTAGCCACTCAGCCAAACAGATGATATAATAAAGGTATGTAAATGAGTGGTTCGGGAAAGGAGAACATTATGACGAACCACTTGAAGCTGGCTGACAGCTATCTGCGTCTGTCTGACGAAGAAAAGAAATACGGTAACGAATCAGAAAGTATCACCAACCAGCGCGAGATTATCCGGGACTACTGTAAAAAACAAGGCATCATCATCGTGAGTGAGTTCGTGGATGACGGATATTCTGGCGGCAACTTTGAACGCCCGGGCTTTCAGGCAATGCTCAATCACCTGGCGGCAGGAAAAGCGAACACGGTCATTACCAAAGACCTGTCCCGTCTGGGCCGTGATATGACCGAATCTAGCTACTACGCGGAACGCTTTTTCCCGGAGCATGGTATCCACTATCTGGCACCGGGCAACGATTTTGACTCTATGGGCGATAATCTGATGGCACCGTTCCAGTTTGCTATGAACGATGTTTACCTGCGTGATACCTCGCGCAAGGTCAAGCAGACGCTTGACATGAAGCGCAAAAAGGGAAAGTACGCCGCGTGCCCGCCGTATGGCTACCGCAAGGCCGAACGCACTACTGACCAGCTTGTCCCGGATGAAAACACCGCGCCGGTCGTACAGCGGATTTTCGCGCTGGCGGCCGAGGGACAATCCTGCCGCAGTATTGCGAAGCAGCTTAACGAGGACGGTATATGTCCGCCGCTGAAATATCGTGTGGAGTTTCGAGATAACTTCACTGACCGCGGTGCCGCACGAGCATCTGAATTTTGGAATTACACAACGGTCAAGCGTATTTTACGCAATCGGGTCTATCTGGGGCATACCATTCTCGGCAAGACGCGAAAGGTCAATGTCAAGTCCAAGAAGAAACTGCCTGTGCCGAAGGAGGACTGGGCCATCACTGAAAACACCCATGAACCGCTGGTAACACAGCAGCAGTTCGATTTGGCGGAACACTTTTTGAGCGAAAACACCAAGGCGAATGCAGCAAACCCATCATTCCGACACAGTATTTTCGGAGGTATCGCATACTGTGCGCACTGCGGTGCAGCGATGTGCTCCGGCGGCTCGGTCTACAAGGGTGAGCGCAAGAAATACTGGTATCTGGTATGCAACAATCTGGCGAATCGCACGATAAACCGCTGTCAGCACGGTGCACGTATCAAATATGAGGATCTGCTCGAAATTGTTCGCTGTGACCTCAATGCATTGCTGTCCTTTGACGAAGCGGAGATTGAGCAGATTACGCAGGAAGCCATCCGGCAGGCGAATGCTTCACTGGGCGTGGAGAATAAGGAACAGACCCTTGCAGACATCGAAACCAAGTCCAAGCGTATCATTAAAATGATTGAGCGGGCTTATCGGGATAACGCCGTAGGCAACCTGAGCGATGACCTGCTCGACGAAATGATGGAGCGGTTTGGCAAGGAACGGCAGGCACTGGAGGAACAGCGGCAGAAGCTGCTTACGGACACCTCGGAAGACCAGAGCATCCGCAATGCCTATACACTGTTCTTTGATATTGCCAAGCGATACTCTCATATCGAAAAGCTGGATCGTGACATCCTGCACACATTCGTCGAGCGCATTGAAATCGGCGAGAAGATTTTACCGAAGGGTCAGAAGATTGCAAGCCCTCGGACTTCGTACCGCCAGAGCATCCGCATCTTCTACCGCTTCATCGGCGAGATGAACGGAGAGGCCATTCGTGAAGTCAACAAAGCAGTCAATCTTTAAGGAGGTCAACACCAACCCCCGTTGGCGTTTATTGACCTCAAAAATCACCGCAGTTTTTGTGGCGAATAAACACCAAGGTCGGCAGCTGCCTCCATTTTGAAGCGATCCATTGCCGCGCGTGCTTCCGGTACCATGCCCTGATTAGAACCATTTTTCGTGTTAGTCATGTTTGTTCGCTCCTTTTCGATTCGGTTTGGTGTGTTGGGTTTTGCTGATAGTAGGTTGCGCACCAAAGGTCGAAATATGAGATGCAAATGCTGTGACGGAAGCCAGAAAATATGATAAGCAAACGCGTTTTGCCAGCGCAGGAAAACAAGCGTTGAAAATTTGCTTTTGGACAGCGCATAAAACCTGCTCTGCTCATATAATAAAGAAAAGCACAGACATATACAGCCTTATTAGTTACGGTATATACTGCAGATGGGTTAGCTTATTCTAACTTATCGTTTCCGCCCGTCACCAGTCGTCCGGATGTGTTTTTCACTAAATTGTAAGCAAACATGTCTTGCAAGGATTTGTGCAATATGCTAATATGATGGTGATATATGTCCGATGCACAAATGTACAATATGCGGACACGGGAACGAATTCCGAGAAAGTCTGACAGCGATCGGAAGCGGCAGTGGAGGTGCCGCTGAAAAAGTCATATTCACTCAAATTAGGATGCTTAACCTTTTGCAAGCACAGATTTACGTGGGAATAAGGCGGCTATGCCGCTTTATCAATAATGGATAGAGAACAGAAAGGACATCATAGTATGAGTCAAAACGAGAAGAGGTTATTCGACAGACACAAGAAACAGGAAGAACCGCCTTTAGAGCAGACGCAGGCAGTGCCTGCGGTACAGGATGAAATCGCGGCAGAGCCTGCAGCCGAGGCGTCGCCCAAGCGCAACAAATACGCAGACAAAATGAATCGCAAAAAGCGCAGACTGAGCAAGGGTGCGCGTATCGGCATTACGGCGGCGGCAATTGCGCTGCTGCTTGGCGGCGGCATCTGGGCTGTGGTGAAATCCCGCGATGCGGGCACGGAGAATGTGACGCAAACCACGGCTGCGGTCAGCTGCGGCGATCTGGAGACCTACATAGAGGGAAGCGGTGTTACTGCTGCCAAAAAACGTGAGGAGCTTGGCCGGGAGGTTAAGGGCAAGGTAACACAGGTGCTGGTTGCCGAGGGCGACGAGGTGCACACCGGCGATCCGCTGCTGGTAATCGACCCGACCGAAACCCGCAAGGAGCTTGCGGATGCACAAAAGGAGCTGACCGAGGCGGAACGCGGTGTCTCGGACGCGCAGCTGGAGGTCTCCAAGGCACAGTCCGACTTGAGCGCGGCGCAGAGAAAACTGAGCCGTCTGCACATCACGGCGCCGTTTACCGGCAAACTGATTCCGACGAAGGATTCGGACAACAAGGATGTGTCCTTCCGTGTCGGTGAGCAGGTGAGCGAGGGACAGGTCATCGGCTACATGGTAAATGACCGCCAGATGAAGCTGACGCTGGCGTTCAGCGCAGAATATGCCCGCAGCATTCGCACCGGACAGGCGGCCACGGTATCCATCGCTTCTGCGATGAGCGAGGTGAGCGGTACGGTATCGTCGGTCGAGACAACGCAGCAGATTTCGAGTGCGGGTGTGCGCGTTATCCGCGTTGGCATTACGGTGAATAACCCCGGTTCGCTGACAAAGGGCATGACAGCCACAGCGACAATCAATGCCGGACGCCTCGGTGCGATCTATCCGGCGAACGCAGGCACACTGGAATACAGCCGCGAGGAAGCCGTCACTGCACAGATAAGCGGCGAGATCATCAAGCTGAACGGCACAAGCTACAGCACCTACAACGGCGGTGCGCTTATCATGTCCCTGTCGAGTGACGCTTCTCAGGATGAGATTTCAGCCGCGCAGAATGGTATTGCGGCGGCAAACCGCACGGTTGCCAGCGCAAAGACGGTTGCAGACGAAAAGCGGGCACACATTGCCGAACTGCAGCAGAAGATTCAGAACTCGACCGTTACCTCTCCGATAGACGGCGTTGTTGTCAGCCTGAACGCCGTTGAAGGACAGGAGGCGACCGGCTCGGAGACGCTCGTTGTGGTTGCTGATTTGAATGATATTGCCGTCAACGCCGAGGTCTCCTCGATGGATATCGGCTCGGTGCAGCAGGGACAGCAGGCGACTATGACGATGTACGCGTCGGACGGCTCCGAGATTTCGCTGACCGGCGAGGTGCAGTCGGTTGCGCTGGAGCCGACACAGAACTCCAGTAACGGGCAGGGCAGCATGCCGACCTTCAAGGCGGTCATTTCGGTGGATCCGCTGGAGGGACAGAAAATTTACAGCGGCATGTCTATCGAATATAAAATCACGACGGCCTCGTCCTACGGCTGCCTGATGGTACCGTCGTCGGCTATCGTCAACACGGACAGCGGCACAGCTGTATTCGCCAAGCCGCTGACGGACGAGAACGGAAACGAGATTCCGTTTGAGGAAACCCTGCCGATCCCCGAGGGTACCGAAGGCATTCCGGAAGACTATCAGCTTGTACCGGTCGAGACCGGCATTGCCGATTCGACCAACACGGAAATCCTCGGCGGTCTGGAAGAAGGCACCGAGGTATTCCTCGCCGGACCGAGCGACCTGTATGCCGATATGTCGGATAACGGCATGTCAGTCAGTATGTCAGTCGGTTGAGGAGGGCGCGCTTATGTGGGAAAGAAAGGCGCAGACTCCTGACACGGAGCGCCGCGCTGAATTGTTAATTGACGTTCAGCGCATGAGCAAGATTTACAACGAAGGAAGAGAAAACGAAGTACGTGCACTGGATGACATCTCGCTGCAGGTGCAATGGGGGGAGTTCCTGTGCATTCTCGGACAGTCCGGCTCGGGCAAGTCCACGCTGATGAACATTCTCGGCTGTCTGGATATTCCGACCTACGGCTCTTATCATCTAAACGGGCAGCTGGTCAGCGATATGAAGCCGTCTGTGCTGTCCGGTATCCGCAACCGGGAGATCGGGTTTATCTTTCAGGGCTTCAATCTGATTCCGGCGCTGACGGCGCTCGAAAATGTCGAGCTGCCGCTCATCTACCGCGGTATGCCGCGGGAGGAACGACGCCGTCTGGCGCAGGAGGCGTTAGTCTCGGTCGGTCTGGAAAAGCGCATGGATCACCGTCCGGGCGAGATGTCCGGCGGACAGCAGCAGCGTGTTGCGATCGCGCGTGCGGTAGCAGCCAAACCGCCGATCATCATGGCGGACGAGCCGACCGGCAATCTGGATTCTGCCTCCGGTCTGGATATTATGCGCAAGCTGACTGCACTCAATGAGCAGGGAACCTCCATCATCCTCATCACGCATGACAACCATCTTGCACAGATGGCAAAACGCATCGTGACGATACAGGACGGCAGGATCATTTCGGACACGAAAGGAGGGGCCGTATGAATTGGATGCAGACGGTTCGTATGGCGTTCAAGTCCATCCTGAACAACAAGGTTCGCTCGATTCTGACCATGCTGGGCATCATCATTGGTGTGGCATCGGTTATCGCTATCGTGGCGTCGATTCAGGGCACGAGCAAGCTGCAGCGCCTGCAGTATGAGGCGATGGGCGTCAACCGCATCAACATCTACGGATACGGTGCCAAAAACCGCGATTGGCAGGAGTTTGAGGACTATATAACGAATGATTTATCCGACAAAATCGCTGCATGGTCGCCGCAGAGCCAGTATTACGACTGGCAGAACAGCGGCATCCAGTACCGGGCCAAAAGGCTGGATAACAACGACAGCAACAGCGGCTACACCTATATGTACTTCGGCAACGAGCATTACGGCGAGGTGACAAGTCATGCGATTTCCGCCGGACGGGATATTTCCGCTGCGGACTGCCGCACGCGCGCCCGCGTCTGTGTGATCGGAGAAACACTGCGCAAGTATTTCTTCGGGGCGATGAGTCCGATCGGGCAGAAGCTGCAGATTGGCGGCAAGGGCTTTGAGGTCATCGGCGTGTATGCCGGCAAGTATGACGGTAAGCTGAATACAGAGGATCAGATGATTGTGATGCCGTACACGCTGCAGAGCACGATGATGAGTGTATACGGCATGGCAGACCGCCAGTATATCGTGAAGGCGGCGGACAAGGAAGCGATTACCGAACTGACAGACGAGCTTCTGCCGGGCTTTATGCAGGGCCGCTGCGAGGCGGGAAACGGATACTTTTCTGCTTCGTCGGACAGCCAGTGGCAGGAGCAGAGCGAGTCCTCCAACAACATGCTTGCGCTGCTCGGCGGCGGTGTCGCCGGAATCTCGCTGCTTGTTGGCGGTATCGGTATCATGAATATCATGCTGGTGTCTGTCACCGAGCGTACCCGCGAGATCGGTATCCGTATGGCAATCGGCGCCCGCAAGCGGGATATTATCGGGCAGTTTCTGGTAGAGGCCTCGGTGGTCTCGTGCTGCGGCGGTGTGATCGGCATTGTGCTCGGCTGCTTTCTTTCGGCGGTGCTGGGCAATCTGCTGCTTGCGAAAACGCAGAACAGCTACATGCCGACCGTGGAGCAGTTCACCGTACTGCCCTCTGCGGGACTGGTCATCGGCGCATTTCTGTTTTCTGCGCTGCTGGGTATCATCTTCGGACTGTATCCCGCCAATAAAGCCTCGAACCTGCAGCCGGTAGATGCGCTGCGGACGCAGTAAAAGGAAAGGACAGGTAGGAAAATGAAAAAAAGATTTGTCAGCCTGTGTCTGGCAGGCTTGATCATGGTTGCACCGGCTTCGGCGGTGTTTACCGATATTTCAGACAGCAGGGTATCGCAGACGGCCGCCGTTCTGGATGCACTGGGTATCATGCAGGGCGTAGGCGGCGGCAGCTTCGCACCGGGCAAGGCGCTGACGCGGGCGCAGTTCTGCAAGCTAGCGGTTACCGCCATGGGTGTGACGGATGTAAGTCCGTATGCCAGCTACACGATTTTTCCGGATGTTAAGCATTCGCACTGGGCAGCGTCGTATATCAACGCGGCAGTACGCCATCCGGAACTGAAGGAAAAGACCATTATCCGCGGCTATGCGGACGGCAGCTTCGGCCCGGATAAGATTGTCAGCTACGGTGAGGTCTGCACCATGCTGCTGCGTATGCTGGGCTATAAAGAGGAGGACGTCGGTCCGTTCTGGCCTGCGGACTATATCGCGCAGGCACAGGCCATCGGTCTGACGGACGGTGTCACGATTGCGGATGCACATGCCGCAGTCAAGCGCGGAGACGCGGCGGTGCTTCTGCTGAACGCTCTGAATACGGATAAAAAGGGAGAAGAAGGCAGCACACTGCTCGACAAGGTCGCGTCCTCGACGGTCAAGGACTGCATTCTGCTCGAGACCGGAAAGACATACAGCGCCCTTGCTGCGGATGCGGCATTGTTCTATGAGGACGGTGTTGTGGATACGGAATCTCCCCGTAAGACCGCCGGTACGCTGGACAGCAGCATGATCGGCGTATACGGCACGATCGTTATCGGCAAGGGCAGCAGCAAGGTTGCGGTCGGTGTGATTCCGAACGGCAACAAGACCGAAACTTATGAGGTTGTCAATGCGGCAGCAGATCGTATCGTTACTACGAACGGAACACTGCGTCCGGACCGTAAGACCAAGCTGTATATCAGCCGCGACCATGCCATGGGCGAGTATGAAAATGTATGGGCGAACCTGCAGTCCGGCGACACGCTGGCCCTGTACTACAATGAGTACGGTGTGCTGCAGCTGATGGCAGTCCTGCCGAAAACGACAGCAGGCGCCGCGCACTCGTTCGTTTACGGCCTGGCGACATCGCGCAGGATTCCGGCGGAGTATACGATCATCAAAAACGGTGCGAAGATCGACGCGAGCAAGCTGAAAAAGTACGATGTTGTGACGCTCGATGCCGCAAACCGTCAGGCGATCGTTTCGGATACCAAGCTGAGCGGAAAATATCAGACCGACTCGACAACGTACAGCCATCCCTCTCAGGTGGAGATTTTGGGAAAGAAATTCTCGGTTTCCTCCGAGGCGGCGGCAACGTTCAAGGATATGAAGCTGAACGATTACATCACGCTGCTGTTTGACGCGGACGGCAATGTTGCGGCTGCGTATCCGAAAAAGGACGTCAGCGCGGAGATGCAGGGCATTGTCACCAAAATTGACGGGAAAAAGGCTACGGTCACGCTGACAAACGGTCTGACCCTGCGGGATATTCCGATCGCTAAGGACGTAAAAACCGATGTGATGGGTCGTCTGGTTACGGTCAGCCAGTCCGGTGATGGGGCAGACCTGATTCGCCGCACGCTTTCCGGAAAGACCGCCGGAAACTGGTCTGTTGCGGAGGGCAAGCTGGGCGGTAACGCCGTTTCCTCCAAGGTACGCGTGTATGAGGAGGTGCTCTCCGGCGCACCGCTGAACGCGATCAACGTCAGCGATATTGACCTGACCTCGGTTCCGGCTTCGCAGATTAAGTATACCGTGCAGGATAATGCAGGTACGGTTACGAATATTGTTCTGGGCGATGTGACCGGAGAAAGCTGGATTTATGGTATTGGCTATGGCAAGCGGATCAAAGGAAATCTTCATATACCCTCTAATTGGAATGATATGTCTGAAGAGAAACAGAAAGAATATGAAAAAGACCCCGATCACTACAACTATACATATGCGGTTATTCCTAAATACTGGGAGAACGGAAAAACGGTAGAGGATAAAGAATATCGTGTAGTATCTCTGCCGAGCGGCTTAAACGGCAATCCGATTGGCATTCCCAGAGGGTACTCAACCGATGCAAGCATCGTCAATACCTCACTGGATACGCTCAAGCTGACATTGATCGACACGGTAAAGCCGTCGGCATTTGACGGTTCCTCCGGTGTCCGTACCAAGGACGGCTATTACGAGCTGGCAGAGAATATCGGCGTTTATATCTCGGAGCAGAACAGGTTTATTTCGCTGCAGACGGCGAAATCCAACTATACGAGCTTCCGCGTATACGCCAATAAAACGGCGGAAAATGGCGGAAAAATCCGTGTGATTGTCGCTTCGTGATTTGCTGTGTGCTGCGGCTATACCTTTACGTTAAATAATTGAAATTGCAAAACGGATGCTTCTCTGTGCTTGGAGAGGCATCCGTTTTGTTTCGGCTTGAATTTTAATGCAGTCTGCGAGATTCATAAACGCCACAAAAGCAACAAAAAACCGCCTATTCATTACGAATAAGCGGTTTTACATGGTCCGAGTGACAGGACTTGAACCTGCGGCCTCTTGACCCCCAGTCAAGCACGCTACCAGCTGCGCTACACCCGGATTTGCAACGGTCTATCAAACCTTGCCTAAATAGGATACCAAATCCGGAGGGAAAAGTCAAGCGTTTTGTGAAAATTCCTGCAGAAAATTTGCTTTGCAGCGCTTGCTTTCGGTGCAGTCGAAACAACCATCGCATACGCTGCACCGTATGCGATACACCGCACTTTTCCCATCATAGCACCTGTTTTCTCTCGATACAAAAAAGGAGCCCGCAAAGGTCTGATGTTGATAAGGAACAAAAACCAAATCACACAAAAGACGGCTGAAAAGGCTTGGGTTACAACAAAATAAGCAGAAAACGGCACTGTTTTAGAACGGTGCCGTTTTTTGCTGCCCAGATTGCCCTACGCTGTCGCAGAAATGGAGGGCAATCATCATGTCAGAACCTATCACTTTGGATTATTATTACGGCTTGGAAGCCGAGCAGTACACTTTCTTCCGCATCCCCAAAATTCTTTTCAGTCCCACCTACAAGACGCTCAGCGTGTCGGCAAAGATGCTTTATGCGCTCATGCTGGATCGCATGAGCTTGTCCGCACGCAACCGCTGGATGGACGAGGATGGGCGTGTGTTCATTTACTTTCGCATGAGCGAGATCATGAGTGCTCTTGGCTGCGGTCACAACAAGGCAATCGCCCTGTATGCCGAATTGGAGAAGGTTGGTCTTATCGAACGCAAGAAGCAAGGCATGGGCAGACCTGCTAAAATTTATGTCAAGAACTTTATTCCCAAAACCGGAAGTCAGCGCCCCAAAAAGGAAGTACCCGCAACGCCTGTTAGTGAGTATGATGACTTCCCCCCAGCGGAGCGTAATAATAAGAACTACAAGAATAATACTTACATCAGTGATACTGATCCATCCATCTATCCGGAACAATCGGAAGTCACAGAGCCGGAGAATCAGCCGGAGCAGATAGATACGATGGATACGACAGACGAGTACAGAGAACTTCTCGAAGAAAATATCGACCTTGCCTACCTCCGGCAGAACGGTCACGCAGACGATGAGCTGCTGGACGAGATCATGGACTTGTTGGTAGATACCGTCACCAGCCGAAAGCCAACGATCCGCATCGGCGGCGAGGACCTACCAACGGAGGTCGTGCGAAGCCGCCTGCTCAAGCTGGACGCCAGCCATATCGAGTATGTGCTGGACAGTATGCTCCAAAACACCACCAAAGTCCGCAATATCCGCGCCTACCTGCTCACATCGCTCTATAACGCCCCAACTACCCTCAGCAGCTACTACACCGCATTGGTCAATCATGACCTGTACGGCGATCGGTAGCTGCTTTTTTCATATCCGGCGTAAGTTACGCTGAAAAATCTCACGCGCACCGTGGCACGAAACGCGCCTGGTGCGCGTTTCGTGTCATTGGTGCCTGCGGCGATCAGCCGGGAAAGGACACCTATGACGAAGAACCGAGATCAGCGGCGTAGACTCTTTTGCATCCTGCGCCGCATCATCGTGCCGCCCTGGAGCACTGTTGAAAGCAATTTAGTTCCAGAAACGGAGGCGAAAATGGAAAAACAGCCTAAATATCAAGTTATCTACGCAGACCCGCCGTGGCGCTATCAGAGAAAGCGCGGTGCCGGAGTTGCAGAAAACCACTATCCAACGATGAGCGTGAAAGAATTGTGCGCCCTGCCAGTGCAGAACTTGGCAGACCATGATTGTGCATTGTTTCTGTGGGTGACACTCCCCATGCTCAGAGAAGTATGGTCCGTCATAGAGTCGTGGGGATTCCAGTTCAAAACCGTGGCTTTCGTATGGATCAAGCAAAACCGAAAAAGCAGTAGCTTGTTTTGGGGCATGGGATTTTGGACCCGTTCTAACGCTGAATTGTGTTTGCTTGCAGTGCGCGGGCATCCCAAGCGCTACTCTGCCGGTGTGCATCAGGTCATTATGAGCCATATCGAAGCGCACAGTAAAAAAACCGGAGGAAGCGCGCAGACGCATAGAGCAGCTTATGGGAGATGTTCCGCGTATTGAGTTGTTCGCCCGCCGCAAATCGCCCGGATGGGCTGTATGGGGTAACGAACTGGAGAGTGATATAGCATTTGGAAAACCCTGCGTACCACAAAAGAAAGAATAACAAAATCGAGGAGGAACTTATGACAAAAATGATTTCTGGCAAAAGAACAGCAGCGTTGTTGCTGGTCATGGCGCTGGTATTCTCCATGCTGCCTACCGCCTTTGCCGCGCAGCAGAACAGCTACCATGACCCCGCCGAGCACTGGATGCAGGCATCCGGGCGCACCAATGAGCTGGACGCCAACAGCGTTGTAACTCATGAAACCTTTACTTGCCACGAATGCGGCAAGCAGACTTCGTTCCTTGCCTTTCGTGTGCCGGAGTACACGAAGAACGGTCAGCCGGCACTCAGCCGCAATGTGAAATACTCGGACGGCACGCTGGTCGGCGGCACCGGCAAGGGTGACACGATGGACGGCGTTCCCGGCAAAGACGCAACTTACACCGGGTATCACTACACGAAAGCCGTCTGCGAAACCTGCGGCGGCATCAACACCAACATGGCAACGACGGACTACGGCTATCTGAAAAATGTGTACTGGCTGTACGACTGTGCGGCTGAGTTCACGCAGAAGTTAGACGAAACCGTTTCCTACGAGTACACGGACGATACCTATCACACTGTCACCACCAAGGGCGGCACCTACTGCGCGTTCTGCTACGGCACCAATCATACGGTCAGCCGCAAGCTGGAGCGTCACAGCATGGTAACAGAGGTGCTGCCCCAGCCGGCAAACGGACGCTTCGCTACGGTGGAGAAGTGTAGCCTGTGCGACTACGCCCGCTATGACTACACGGCGGCAAAGGCGGTCATTGCAGACTATTACGGCGTGGTGGACGGCAAGCCCCACACGATCACCGTCAGCGACCTCTCGGAAGCCGGCGTCCGCACCGCTATCCGCTACGGCAATAGCGCAGACAGCTGCACCATGACCTCTGCACCCAACTACACAGAAGCCGGTCAGTACATGGTCTACTACGAAATCACCTACAGCTACAAGGGCAAGGAAATGACCGAGAACGGCGTGGCAAAGGTCTGGTTGCATGACGAATCCACCAAGGATGACGGCTCTTGTGCCTGCGGCTGCGGAAATCCAAACTGCGGCTGCCAGAACAAGAATTGCAATGGAAATTGCTGCACCGACAAGGACTGTGGTGAAAACCACAAGTATATTCTGCTGGACAGCACCAAGGCCGGCTGCACCACCCTCGGCTATGACCGCTATCTCTGCACGGAGTGCGGCAAGATCGAAAAGCGCGATTATGTGGACTCTCTGGGCCACGCATGGCAGAGCATCGTCATCCGTGACGCCACCTGCGAAACGGACGGCAAGCTGCTGGAACTGTGCTCCCGCTGCGGCGAGATGAAGCAGACGGCAACGCCCAAGGGCGAACACAAATACCGCACTTATCCTGTAGCCGCTACCTGCACGACTCCCGGCTACACCGTCCGCGAGTGCGCCGTCTGCGGAGATCGTCACATTGAGGACATCACGGCGGCACTGCCCCACAATTACGAATCCCATGTCATTGCCGCTACCTGCGAAAACGGCGGCAAGACCATCCACCGCTGTGACGGCTGCGGCAGCAGCTTTGTCACGGACTACACTGACGCACTCGGCCATAGCTGGGATGAGGGTACGCTCGTCACCAATGCGACCTGCACCGGCGAGGGCGTGATGGAATACCGCTGCACCCGCTGCGGCTATCACCGCATCGAAGGCAACGAGGCGGCAGGTCATGTTCCCGGCGATGCCGCCACCTGCACCCAGCCGCAGCTCTGCACCAAGTGCGGTGCGGTGCTGAAAAACGCGCTGGGACATGATTACAAGTCCGAAGTGACCGCCCCCACCTGCACGGAGATGGGTTACACCACCAACACCTGCACCCGCTGCGGAGACAGCAATAAGACTGACTACACTGAGCCTGCCGGTCATAAGCCCGGCGATTGGATCATCGACAAGGAGCCGACTACGGACTCCGAGGGCAGCAAGCACAAGGAGTGCGAGAACTGCGGCGAGAAGCTGGAAACGGCAGAGATCGAGAAAATTTACAACAGCGGCACCACGGACAGCAAGGGTGAAGCCGTTGTGAGCGGCTACCTTGTGACCGTCACGGACACCGATACCAAAAATCCCGTGGCAAACGCCGCTGTCGCACTCCACAAGGATAACAGCATCTCCATCCGCCTGCCGAACAGCCGCCTGCTGGACTACGCTGATCAGACGACCGTGACCGTGCAGCTTGTCAAGGACAAGTCCGCTGTGCCGGACATGAGTATTTCCGTTACGGACAAGAATGACAACTACGCCTCCGACAAGACCGACAAGGCCGGTCAGATCACCGTCCCCACCGGCAGCGGTAAGACCAACGAGGACGGCAAGGTCACCGGCGGCTATGAGGATGCGGACGGCGACCGTTGGACGCTGACCGTCAAGGTCATCCGCACGGACACGAAGCGCCCCATCTCCGGCAGCGAGGTGTCCATCGGCAAGACCGGCAATATCACAGTGAAGCTGCCAGACGGCACGGATCTGGACGCCAAGCATCAGGTGACGGTCATTATCACCGACCACAAGAAGAACCCGCAGGAGAATAAGAACATCACTGTCAAGGGCGATTTGAACCAAACAGAAAAGGGCAAGACCGATAAAAACGGTGAGCTGACCGTCCCCGAAGTGGAGCAGACCGAGCGCCACGGCGTTTATATCGTCGGCTACACGGACGGCACCTTCGGCCCCAGCCGCAGCATGACCCGCGCGGAAGCCGCCGCGATCTTCGCCCGCCTGCTGGCGGAGAAGAACGGTGACACCATTTCCACGGCGGCAAATACCAAATTTGCGGATATTCCTGCACACGCATGGTACTCTGGCTATGTGAAGTACCTCGCCAACAATGGAATTACCTACGGCAAGAGCAAGACCGTCTTTGCCCCGAATGATGCTATCACCCGCGCGGAATTTACCACGATGGCGGTCCGCTTCTTTGATGTTTACGGCAGCGGTGACGCAGAGATCATGGAACAGTTCAGCGGCTTCCACGATGTTTCCTCCGGCTATTGGGCGGCGGAGTACATCAAGTACGCTGCGCTCCACGGCTGGATCAACGGCTATGGGGACGGCTCGTTCCACGCAGAGCGCGAGATCAACCGTGCCGAGGTCGTCACCATCGTCAACCGCCTGCTGGGACGTGAGGCGGACGAGGACTATATCGCGGACAATCTCCGCAAGCTCAACACCTTCCCGGATGTCACGAAGCGCCATTGGGCATATTACGCCGTCATGGAAGCCGCCAACGCTCACACCGCCGTGCTGGGCGAGAGCGAAAGCTGGAGCAAGTGATTTTCGGTTTCCCCTGCACCGAAAGGATGGTGATGCACCATGCAGGAGGAACTGGAAAAAAAGACAGTGGTTGTGATCACGACCGGCGCAAAGCTGACGGAAAGGCTGCTGAAAAGTCTGATCCGCAAGGCGCTGGCAGAAATGCAGCGCCAAACGCAGAACCCGAAAGTCTACCGAGGTAAGCAGTCAGTAAAGCACCTGTTGCAGCAAGGCGGCGGTGCATCCACCATTGAGGTGTCCAGCGCCAGTATCCGCACCTTTGAGCGTGTTGCGCGAAAATACGGCGTGGATTTTGCGGTCAGAAAGGATAGCGCGGCGGAAAAGCCGCGCTATCTCATCTTCTTCAAGGCACGGGACGCCGATGCGATGACCGCTGCCTTTCAGGAATATACGGCAAAGGTCGTGCAGCGTGAGAAGAAACCGTCTGTTCGGGAACAGCTTGCCAAGCTGCGGATCGCAGTGCTGGACAAGGAAGCGGCTCCGGCGAAAACCAAGGACAAGGAGGTGTCGCTATGAGGAAAATCTCAAAGCCGGATGCCGCCACCCTCAAAGCACTGTTGCCGTATGGCATGATCGGTCTGCTTACGACCAAGCTGGGGCAGGCATACCGGTTGGCGACCGGCGCGGACATTATCGACCGTCTGATGAATACGGTCATGGTGCTGGGGCGCGTGATGGAGCATCCACTGCCGAGCCTGCACCCGTTTGACCTATTGGTCGGTATGTGCTGCGGTGTTCTGCTGTGGCTGACGGTGTATTACCGGAAAAAGAACGCAAAGAAGTTTCGCCACGGTGCCGAGTACGGCACCGCCCGCTGGGGCAATCAGAAGGATATTGCGCCGTTCATCAACGACGATTTCGCACAGAATATCCTGCTGACGGACTCCGAGCGCCTGACATTGGGGCAGATCGCGGACCCGGAAAAGCGGAATGTGAATCTGAATGTACTGGTGCTGGGCGGCTCCGGCTCCGGTAAGACCCGCTATCATATCAAGCCGAACCTTTTGCAGATGAACGCATCGTATGTATGCTCGGACCCGAAAGGTACGGTCGTGGAGGAAGTGGGACAAGTTCTCATCAAGAAAGGACATTACAAGCTAAAGATCCTGAATACCATTGATTTCAGCGCATCCATGCACTATAACCCATTCCATTATCTGCACAGTGAAACCGATATACTTTCGCTGGTCACAGTTATCATGGCGAACACCCAGAGCAAGGAAAAGGGCGGCGATGATTTCTGGCAACAGGCAACGGCACTGCTGCTCCAAGCGCTGATCGCCTATATTTACTATGAAGCGCCGGAGGAAGAAAAAAACTTTGCGATGCTGCTGGATATGCTCAATGCCTGCGAGTGCCGCGAGGGGGATGAGAATTTCAAATCTCCCGTAGACCTGCTTTTTGATAAGCTGGCAAAACGCGAGCCGGATCACTTCGCAGTGAAGCAGTATACCAAGTTCCGCCAAGCCGCCGGCAAAACGCTAAAATCTATCTTGATTTCGTGCAGTGCGGCGCTGGCTCCCTTCGATATTCAGGAAGTGCGCGACATGATGGCGTATGACGAAATGGAATTGGAAAAGCTGGGCGATGAAAAAATCGCACTATTCTGCATCGTATCCGATGTAGACCCGACCTTCAACTTCCTCTCCGCAATGCTCTACTCGCAGATGTTCAATGTGCTGTGCGACCGCGCATTGAAGGTCTATCACGGGCGTTTGCCGGTCCATGTGACTTGCCTTTTCGATGAGTTTGCGAACCAGAAGATCCCGAACTGGGAGCATCTGGTCAGTGTCATTCGTTCCCGCAATATATCAGCACATATTGTGTTGCAGACCTATAGCCAGCTCAAGGGAATGTATAAGGACAACGCTGAAACCATTGCCGGATGCTGTTCCACGATGCTCTTTCTGGGCGGCAAGGAGGAAAGCAGCCTCAAGATGGTGTCTACTATGCTTGGCAAGGAAACCATCGACGCAATGAACACCAGCGACACCCGCGGCAGTCAGCGCAGCTATGGTCTGAACTATCAGAAACTCGGAAAAGAGCTGATGAGCGTTGATGAATTGGCGGTCATGCCGTCGAGCCGGTGCATCATGCAGTTGCAGGGTGTGCGTCCCTTTTACTCCAAGAAGTACGACCTGACGCAGCATCCCATGTACCGCTATACGGCGGATGCCAACAAGAAATACACCTTGAATGTCAAGCAATATCTATCTCACCGGCTGCGTTTGCAGCCGGACGAAACCTACGAGGTCTATGACCTTGGGGTGGCCGCTGACGAAGCGGTATGACCTGCCCGCTGATCTACCAATTTGGCATGATCGGCGGGCAGTTTTTCATATATCCACATTTTCAAAACATAGGAGGACAATTTTATGGAATTTTTCAGCTCTGCGGTTTCCGCACTCTCTACGATGGTCACGGCGATCGGCGGCGTGGTCGGCATCTGGGGCGTTATCAACCTCATGGAAGGCTACGGCGGCGATAACCCTGCGTCCAAAAGCCAGGGCGCAAAGCAGTTCATGGCTAATTAAAGGGAACAAAAAGAAAGGGAATGCACAATCCAGACGGTATCAGCGGCAGGCTACAAGAATAAATTGTGATTTCACAAGATTGGTGTTATAATAAGAGAAAAGTTCCTGCCGGGGCAACCGCCCCGGTGGTATGGATAGAAAGGCAGGAAAACAATATGCACATCAGCTATAAACCACTCTGGCACACACTGTTAGAGCGTGATATGAGAAAAGAGGATTTAAGGCTTGCTGCTGGTATGACAACAAATATGATTGCCAACATGAGCAAAGAGGGAAAGCACATCAGCATGGATACATTAGCCCGTATCTGTGAAACTCTGAATTGTGAGATTACTGATGTGATTGAGTTAGTACCAGACGAGCCTGCTTCCACAGGAGGTAAGGAACATGAGCGAATTGAAACCAAGAATAACGGAAAACGGAATTGATTATATCCTTGTCGGAGATTACTACATTCCAGGCTTGAAACTGCCGGAGGAACACCGCCCTATCGGAAAGTACGGACGAATGCACCGGGAATATTTAAGAGAAGTCCACCCAGCCAGATTGAATACATTGATACTGACCGGAGAATTGTTGACATATCTTGCAGACCTGAATGAACAGGCACAAAAACGGTTAGACACTATCATGGAGCAGATGAAAGCTACCGAGGGCGTGACAGAGGAATTGAAGTGTACCCGACAAATGGAATGGGTGCAGCGTTGCAATAACATTCACAACAGGGCAGAAGAAATTGTTTTGTATGAGATGATTTATTCATAACGGGAGCAATTAAATCGGAGGTATATAAGATGATTGAAATTGTATTTGGTGAAAGTGCCTGTGGAAGTTTGAAAATTGCCCAAACTTACGGCAAGGGAAAGTATAGAGGAAGTGCTGTTTCAATATTTATGAGGCACGAAGACGGGAGTGTTCCATCTTCAGATGAAATGAAAAAGGCACAGCTTCAAGCACAGGAACAAGAACGCATTGCTTGGGAGAATGCTATTCCATTGGGAGGCAAGAGCAGTGATGTTTATTGTTTTGATATGGCTCTTAGTGTGGGAGATATTTCTGATAATGGAATTGGCGAACAGCGGAAAAATATTTTCAAGAAAATGCTGTCTGTCTGCTTTGTAGAGGATTTAGATTATCAGGTTGAAGAAAAAATACAGAAAATTAAAACTACATTGACCTCAGTGATTGAACGATATGTAGCTGGGGAAGAAATTCGCATTTGGTATAGCTATAATCCAGATGAGCTTTGTGGTATGTATTGGCTTATGAAACAACTTCAACCATTAAACTGCCAGACAACAATTTATTTGGTTAAGTTACCTACATGGGAATATGGAAAAGAAAATACTATGACATCCAAAATAGCATGGGGCGAGGTCTCTCCTGGCGAATGGGGAAACTATATAACTCTACAAGAGAAAGCTAATCCTGTATTTCTTTCAGCTTGTACTATGAAATGGAATCAACTTCAAAATGAAAATGCACCTTTGCGTGCAATGTTAAATGGTAAATTGCAAAGCGTTTCAGAAGATATATATGATAGTTTCATTCTTCGTGAAATTGCGGAACAGCCAGAGCAATTCAAAATGGCTATTGTCATAGGTAATGTTTTAGGAAAATATCAACTTGGAATTAGTGATGTATGGATTTCCAATCGCATTGATAAAATGCTTGAAGATGGTGTGTTGGAAATTATACAGGACGCACCAAAGGGAGAAACAAATTATCGCCGAATATTAAGAAAACGAATGAAATAATAACCACAGCACAAACCGCTGCTACATGGAATCCAACAAACCATGCAACAGCGGTTTTCCTTTACCGTTTTTTCCTCTGGCTGATAGGTGTTCCCATTTTCTTTGATTTTTTGAGAATACGAATGAACCAGCGAAATTCTTCTTCTGACAGGTTTTTATAGTTGATACCAAGCTGCTTGCAGTAAAGGATAACCAGTTTTTCATCTCGACTGCCCTTGAAATTTTCGACCGCTTCCAGATTTTCTTTCAGTTCATCGGCAACGGTAGTTTGGGGCGCACTCTCGCTGTCCTTTTTGTGGAATTCCCGAATATCCCGGATAATCAGGTTGAGGTCATCCAGAACCATGTGACTGAAATACTCATCATCACTGATATGTGCGGCTTGCAGCACCTTCAAATGCGGGTCATCTTCGCCGGGGCGATACCGTTCAATAATTTCATGCCGGACGGTATCAACAAGGGAGTTGAGATTTTGGATTTGCATGGTGGCAATCCCGTCCACATAAATCTCAATGTCCGCAAGAAACTTGATAAAGTCCTTATGGGTGGCAAGTTCGCAGAGCAGACGGTTGTTAATCCGACCGCTTTTCAGCAGTGCCACCATCTCATCGTTCAAATGCAGCTCCGTCAGTGGCGTGTTGATCTGCTCCCTGTTCTCTGTCCGGCACAGCAGATAATCGACGGAAACCCCATAGAAGTCTGCCAGCGTGATAAGGTTGCCATGATTGATTTCCTTATAATCCTCTTTTTCATAACTGCCAAGGGCTGATTTAGAAATGCCCGTCAGCTTTGATAGTTCTTCCAGATTTAAGCCTTTGTCTTTGCGGAGTTCCCAAAGGCGTTCCTGTATGCTTGTTGCAACTTTCATGGGCGCACGCTCCTTTCCGGTGGTTTTATTTCTGCCGTTTAACTGGATTATATCACACTTTCCGCAATCGTGGAAATTTCTGATTTTCCCCCTGATTCCTACTTTGTGGATATACGGCACAGGGCACAAAAATGTTCTATGATACAGGTAGTTCATCGATGGATTATTCCAATCGAATGACCAGCCTGTGTGGGATATGCTTCCCCGGCGATGTAGCGCCATGACTTTTGGCAGGGATA
>NZ_BMQH01000003.1:0-51178 GCF_014648015.1 Butyricicoccus faecihominis | reverse complement strand
CGAGCGTACCAAAGGGAGCGATACGCCGCTGTGAGATTCAGGGGAGGAACGACACCGGGGAGAACTGGCGAACTGACACCGAAATGATACCGAAACACGACAATTTGATAGGGAGATAGTCTACCCTATCGCTGAGACTTCGGGAGATTTTAAGCGGCTCTATGGCTGTAATTTTGCCGAAAATCGCCCCGAAACCATACACGAAAACGGGAGGAAACGTAACATGCCGAGAATGAGTAAAAAGCGGAAGCATGAGCTTTCCTTTTACCTCAATGACCGGGGGCGTGTCACTTACAACGAATTATGCCGGAAATGCCAGCATGGGTGCAAGCAGAGCTTCCGGGCGGTTGTGATTGACTGCCCCCGTTATTTATCCAAACGAGCAAAGAAAAAGGAGGAACACACCGAATGAATTTTGAATTTATGACGATAGACACACCATTGCCGCCCTGTATGCCATTTCCCAGAGCGTTGACAGGATTTCCAGTCAGCAGCACCGCAAAGGTCATGTACTGCCGGATGTTGGACGCTATGCTTTTCAGAGGGCAGGCGGACGAGAACGGGATTCTTTTTGTCTGCTTCCCTATCACAGCCATTGCCGCAGTCCTGTCCCGCAGCCTCATGACGGTCAAGCGTTCTTTGAATGAACTGGAAACCGCCGGACTTATCATGCGGGTGCGTCAGGGCGTGGGAGAACCGAACAGGATTTATGTGCTGATACCGGGAAAGGAGGGCGCTACCCTTGCCTGATACCTCAAAGCTGGGAAAGCTCAACCGGGAGTTGGAGAAAAGCGAAAAGAAACTGCGGAAAGCCATCAATGATGAAAAGGCATTGCAGCACCAGTTGAAGCAGCTTACCCGAAAGGAACGGACGCACCGGCTCTGTACTCGTGGCGGTATGCTGGAAAGTTTTCTACAAGAGCCGGAACGCCTGACGGACGATGATGTCATGCTGTTGCTGAAACTCATTTTTCACAGGCAGGACACGCAAGATATATTGAAAAAACTGCTGGAACGGGAGAAGCCGGAAACCCCTTAGTTTACTAAGGGCGCAATTATACACCACCCAGAGGTTGGTGCATTGCGTTCTCCGAAGGCTCCTTGCAGGAGGGCTGTGATTTTCCGCAGCCACGGTCTGCTCCAAATCAAACAGGGGACGCTACACTTCCCCTGCGCTGGCTGCCGCCAGCTACCCTTTTGTGGACTTGCCATCTGGGGACACCTTGCGTTGCAAGCTGTTCCCAGCCGATAAGTTTCATAAAATATAATGCAAATGGAAAGCTAACTTGACATAAAAGAACTATGTGATATAATGGAAGCATGGAAAGTTAACTTTCCATAAGAGAGGAGGATGACATGAAAAATCGCCTGGAAGAATTACGAAAGCAACGAGGCATAAAGCAAGAAGATTTAGCAAATGCATTGGAAGTATCACGACAGACCATCGGCTCTTTGGAAAACGGACGCTATAACCCATCTATTCAGTTGGCATTTAAGATTGCCAGATATTTCAACATGAGTATTGAAGAAATTTTTATTTACGAGGAGGATTGATTATGAAAAAAAGGTTGTTGATTTTAATGACAGTTACAGGAATGATTATTCTACTGGGAGGATTGCTAACATACGGTTTGGGAGTACATGAAATAATACCTGTGCCACGTCCCGACTTAATAGTAGTAGGTACATCTCTCATTGGAATTTTGCTGATTGTATCTGGTGTGTGCGACTTGTTCGTTAAGAAAACCAAAGAAATGGAAATAGAGGAAAATGACGAGAGAAATATTTCGCTTAGTAATGCTGCTATGGCAAGTGGCTTCAAGGTAATGAATGTTACGATTGCTGTTTCTATTTTTGCTTTGATTTTCACCGGATATATGACAGTAGTCCCATGTTTCACTATTATTGGGGCTTATGCTATTGGACAAATTGTATTTATTGTGCGACTTTGGTACTTGCACAAAACTATGTAAATGTATTACTAAATACCCGCCGCCCCCAGCGGCACAACAAGCAGGAAATCTGAAAAGGTATCCTGCTTTTTCTATGTCCAAAAACGGAAAGGAGGAACACAAAATGCCCTGTCCACACAACGAAATCTCTATTGTGCAGCGCAGCCACCGCCAGTCTGCGGTTGCCGCCGCTGCTTACCAGAGCGGCGAAAAGCTGTTCTGTGAATATGACCAGGAAGTAAAACACTACCCGGAAAAGCGTGGTATCGTCCACAATGAAATCCTGCTCCCGGCAAACGCTCCCCTGGAGTACACAGACCGCAACACCCTCTGGAACGCTGCCGAAGCTGTTGAGAAGCAATGGAACTCCCAGCTTGCAAGGCGGTGGGTGCTTTCCATTCCCAGAGAGATACCGCCCGACCAGTACGCCGCCCTTGTACGGGATTTCTGCCGCCAGCAGTTTGTTTCCAAAGGAATGTGCGTGGATTTTGCCATCCATGACAAAGGGGACGGAAACCCACACGCCCATGTCATGCTGACCATGCGGGCAATGGATGAGCGTGGGAAATGGCTTCCCAAGAGCCGCAAGGTCTATGAACTTGATAAGAACGGGGAACGAATCAAGCTCCCGTCCGGCAGGTGGAAAAGCCACAAGGAAGATACGGTTGACTGGAACGACCGCAAATATGGCGAAATCTGGCGGCATGAATGGGAGGTCATCCAAAACCGCTATCTGGAAGCCAACAACCGCCCGGAACGAGTAGATCTCCGTTCTTACGAAAGACAGGGGCTTGATATTATCCCTACCGTCCATGAAGGGGCTGCTGTCCGGCAGATGGAAAAGCGTGGGATTCAGACGAACATCGGCAACCTGAACCGAGAAATCAAAGCCGCCAATAGTTTGATGAAGTCCATCCGGCAGCTTATTAAAAATCTCAAAGGCTGGATTGCGGAGCTTAGCGAAAAGCGGAATGAACTGCTTGCCCAAAAAGCTGCGGAGGAAGCGGTCTTTCTTCCCAATCTGCTGATGAAGTATATGGAGATACGAAAGGCAGAACGGAGCAGCTGGACACGGGCGGGACAAAGCCGGGGGACTTCCAAAGACTTAAAGGCAGTCAGCGAAGCCCTGTCCTATCTCCAGAGAAAGGGACTTTCCACCGTGGAGGATTTGGAAAACTTTATAGAAACGTCCGGGAAATCTGCCGCCGACTACCGAAAGCAGATGAAGCCAAAGGAAACCCGCAGCAACGTGATTGACGCTATCCTTGCCGCCCGGACGGACTGTAAGGAATGTAAGCCCGTTTATGAGAAATACCAGAAGATATTTTTCAAGAAAACTAAGGAAAAATTCAAGCTGGAACACCCGGAGGTTGCCCGGTTTGAGAAAGCCAGTGCCTACCTTGCCAAGCACCCGGACGATAAGGACAGCACGAAAAAGGAGCTTTTGCAGGAACAGGCGAAGCTTGTGGACGAAATCGCAGACTTGAAAGTACCGTTGACCGAGGTGCAGGAAGATTTGAAGAAGCTGTGGGACATCCGCTACTGGGTACGGAAAGCCACACCCGGCACAGAGGAAAGCAAAGAGCCGCCCAAGAAGCAGCCCCTCAAAGAAGTCTTGCAGGATAAGGCTGACGAGAAGAGAGCACAGAAAAACGCCCCGGCGCAGACGAAACACAAACAACAGGATATGGAACTTTAACAGGCACTTACCATTTTCAGATTGAGAATGATAAGTGCCTTTTCTTTTTTACAAGGAGGAATTGATTTGAATGTATTTGAAGCTGTGAAGCAGTCCGTTACGACAAGACAGGCTGCGGAGCATTACGGAATCCGGGTAAACAGAAACGGGATGGCTTGCTGCCCGTTCCACAACGATAAGACCCCCAGCATGAAGCTGGACAAGCGTTTCCACTGCTTCGGATGTGGTGCAGATGGGGATGTGATTGATTTTGTAGCTGCCCTGTACGGGCTGGGGAAAAAGGAAGCCGCCGCACAGTTGGCGAGTGACTTCGGGCTTGCCTATGAGGACTGGAAGCCACCGGGCAGGGCAAGGAAGCCCAAGCCCCGGCAGAAATCCCCGGAAGAACAGTTCCGGGAAGCAAAGGCACATTGCTTCCGTGTCCTTGCCGATTATCTACACCTCTTACGGGTATGGAAAACCGACTATGCCCCGCACTCCCCGGAGGAAGCGTTTCATCCCCGGTTCGTGGAAGCCTTGCAGAAGCAAGCCCATGTGGAATATCTGCTGGATGTGCTGCTGTTTGGGGATACGGAGGAAATCGCTTCACTGATTACGGAACATGGAAAGGATGTGATACAGCTTGAACAGCGAATGGCAGAGCTTGCCGCCGCAGACGCAGCAAGAACTAAAAAACACCATGAACGCCATGCAGCCGCCCCAGAGCGTTGAGGAAGTAAAGGCAACTCTGGAAACCACCGAGAAAGGCGGTGTCCGCCAGAGCATACGGAACTGCCTGACCGTATTCCAGCGTGACCCGGTGCTTGCCGGGGCAATCGCCTATAACATCCTGACCGACCGAAAGGACATCATAAAGCCCATCGGTTTTCACAGAGAAAGCACAGCCCTGACCGATACAGACATGAAGTATCTGCTTCTCTATCTGGAGGAAACCTACGGGCTGACCAGTGAGAAAAAGATTGAAACCGCCATCGGGATTGTGGCGAATGAGAATAAGTACCACCCCATCCGGGATTTTCTGAACAGCCTTGCATGGGACGGGACGGAGCGCATCCGCTTCTGTCTGCGGCACTTTCTGGGGGCGGATGTGGACGATTACACCTATGAAGCCCTAAAGCTGTTTCTTTTGGGGGCGATTACAAGGGCATTTAAGCCCGGAAGCAAGTTTGAAATCATGCTGTGTCTGGTAGGCGGTCAGGGGGCTGGCAAGTCCACCTTCTTCCGTCTGCTGGCAGTCCGGGACGAGTGGTTTTCCGATGATTTGCGGAAGCTGGACGATGATAACGTGTACCGCAAGCTGCAAGGTCACTGGATAATTGAAATGTCGGAAATGATGGCAACCGCCAATGCCAAGAGCATTGAGGAAATCAAGTCTTTTCTAAGCCGACAGAAAGAGGTTTATAAGATACCCTATGAAACCCACCCGGCAGACCGTCCCCGTCAGTGCGTGTTCGGCGGTACTTCCAACGCCCTTGACTTTCTCCCCCTTGACCGTTCCGGCAACCGCCGATTTATCCCGGTCATGGTGTACCCGGAGCAAGCCGAGGTTCACATTTTGGAGGACGAAGCCGCTTCCAGAGCCTATATCAGCCAGATGTGGGCGGAAGCAATGGAGATTTACCGAAGCGGCAGGTACAAGCTGTCATTCAGCCCAGCCATGCAGCGGTATCTCAAAGAACACCAGCGGGATTTTATGCCGGAGGACACCAAAGCCGGGATGATACAGGCTTACCTTGATAAGTACACCGGGGAAACGATCTGTTCCAAGCAGCTCTACAAGGAAGCCTTAAATCACACCTTTGACGAGCCGAAGCAATGGGAAATCCGGGAAATCAACGAGATAATGAACCAGTGCATTACCGGGTGGAACTACTTTTCCAATCCAAGAATGTTTGCGGAATATGGCAGACAAAAGGGCTGGGAGCGTGAAATCCCGGCAACGGACACCGACAACCCGCCCGAAAAATCTATGGACGGTTTTGTGGAGGTCACGGAGCAGATGGAGCTTCCATTCTGAAAATGACAGCCCGTTGCCGACTTCGTTGCTATCCCGTTGCCGAGCCGGTTGCCGGGGAAAAACCCATAACTGCGGGCTTTTCTCCCCTATGACAACCAAAACAACAGAAAAATAAAAGAAAAGTATAAATAGTAACCACCGCCAGATTGAGATTGTTTGCAAGGTCTTTTGAAGCCCGTTGCCGGACTTCGTTGCCGACACCCTCTGTCTGGCTATTTTCATGTATGGAGGATAACTGCCTATGGCAAAAAACAAAACAGAGATTCATGTGACCACTGTATTTGACGGGGAGCTGGACGCCACCGATGTGTTCGTCAGCCTGATTTCCCAGAAATACGGCAAGACAAATACAAAAGAATATCTTGCTAAAAAGAAAGAATTGAAGTATAATGAAGATGAGGTTCAAAAGAGCCGGATACCGTCTGGATTGTGTGGGTAAATGGCTATGATGAACGAAATGGAATACAGAACAATCGGTTCGGCACTTGCCGGGGGCTATCGTGCAGCGGTCTATTGCAGACTGTCAAAGGACGATGACCTGCAAGGCGAAAGTGCCAGTATCGCAAACCAGCGTGATATGCTGGAAAAATACTGCGAAAAGCAGGGATGGGAGGTTGTGGCAGTCTATCAGGACGATGGCTTCACAGGTCTTAATATGGAGCGTCCTGATTTACAGAGAATGTTGAGATCCATTGAGCGCAGGCAAATCAACCTTGTTATCACGAAAGACCTCAGCCGACTGGGGCGTAACTATCTGCAAACCGGGCATTTGATTGAGGACTTTTTCCCAAGAAACGGGGTGCGCTATATCGCCATGAATGACGGTATCGACACCTTACGGGATAACAACGACATTGCCCCGTTCAAGAATATCCTGAACGAGATGTACAGCAAGGATATTTCCAAGAAAGTCCATTCCTCTTATCTTCTGAAAGCGCAGAAAGGACAGTTTACCGGGTGTCTTGCCCCGTTTGGGTATCGGAAAGACCCGGAGGACAAAAACCATCTGCTCATTGACGAGGAAACCGCCCCGATTGTGCGGCTGATTTTCGGATATGCCCTAAACGGTCATGGTCCGAACTATATCCGCAGACGGCTGGAGGAAGAAAAAATCCCCTGCCCCACATGGTGGAACCGGGAACGGGGGCTTCGCAATACCCGCACCAAATGGGAAAAGAAAGACCCGGAAAACGGGCGGTATATGTGGGACTTCTCCGTTATCAAAGACCTTTTGATGAATCCCGTCTACACCGGGGCGATTGCTTCCCAGAAAAAAGACTACCGCTTCAAAATCGGCACGATTGGGGAAAAGAAACCGGAGGACTGGGTTGTGGTTGAGGGACAGCACGAACCGCTGATTGACCGCATGAGCTTTGATATTGTGCAGAACAAGCTGAAATCCCGCCAGCGTCCGGGGCAGACCAATGAAATCAGCCTGTTTGCCGGACTGATAAAATGCGGCGAGTGTGGGAAGTCGCTGACGATACGCTACACAAACGCAAAACATCCCCAGCGGATTTACTCCTGCAAGACCTACAATGCCTTTGGAAAGAACCACTGCACCCAGCACCGGATTGATTATGACACCCTTTACAGTCATGTGCTGCGGAAAATCCGGGAATGTGCCAGAGCTGCCCTGATGGACGGAGAAGCGGTTGCCGACCGCCTGACCAATACCTGTGAAGCCGAGCAGCGGGAACAGCGGGAAGCAATGGAACGCTCCCTTACAAGGGACGAGGAACGGATTGAGGTTCTGGACAAAATGGTAATGCGGCTTTATGAGGATATGATTGCAGGGCGTATCAGTGAGCAGAACTTCAACACCATGCTGGAAAAGACGCAGACCGAGCAGACGGAGCTTAAAACAAAAGTGTCCGAGGGCAGAAAGCGGCTGTCCGATGAAGTCCAGCTTGCCAATGATGCAAAACAATGGGTGGAAGCCATTCAGGAATACGCCAACATCACAGAGCTGGATGCAGCCACCCTTAACCGCTTAATCAAAGAAATCGTCGTGCATGAGCGCATTGACGAAGATAAAACAAGACACATTTCTATCGAAATTCATTTTAATCTCAAACCCATCCCGGAGGTGGAACAGGTCACTGCCTGACCTGTCCCGCCTGGATGGTTCTCTTAAAAACACCATATAGATTTTTGTACGCCG
Source organism: Butyricicoccus faecihominis (assembly GCF_014648015.1). Lineage (NCBI taxonomy): Bacteria > Bacillati > Bacillota > Clostridia > Eubacteriales > Butyricicoccaceae > Butyricicoccus > Butyricicoccus faecihominis. The sequence goes on along the minus strand of NZ_BMQH01000003.1, from coordinate 43,346 downwards.
CCGCCCGCCATCGAGCAGAATTTTACACCTAATTGGGGATAAAACAGCTCGCAGCTGGCGGCGGCATCATGCTGTTGGGCGTGAAGGTCATCCCCCTCATCACCACGCTCATCACCGTGTAATTGGTGAGCGCCTATGGATTTCATATTCGACGCGATCAATGAATGGATCAAGAAGTTCCTGATCGAAGCCATTCAGGGAAATCTGTCGGGTATGTTTGATGGCGTGAACACCCGCGTTGCCGAGATCGCGGGCGAAGTAGGAAAAACGCCGGAGACATGGAACTCCGGCGTTTTCTCCATCATCCGCAGCTTGTCCCAAACGGCGGTCCTGCCGATTGCCGGACTGGTCATCGCGGCGATCCTCAGCTATGAGCTGATCAGCATGATCATTGACAAGAACAATATGCACGACATCGACACATGGATGTTCGTCAAGTGGGTGTTCAAGGCTGGGATCGCCATTTTCGTTATCAATCATACCTTTGACTTCATCATGGCGATTTTCGATGTCACACAAAACATGGTGCAGAAAGCGACCGGCGTCATAGATGCGCAAGCCAGCATCGACATTACAGCGGCACTTGCGTCTATCACGACCGAGTTGGAAGCGATGGGCACAGGCGAGTTGTTCGGCCTCATGATGGAAACCTTCTTGATGCGCTTTGCCCTCACCGTGATGGGCGTGTGCATCATGATCATCCTCTATGGCAGAATGATCGAGATCTTCATTTACGCCAGTGTCGGACCGCTGCCGTTTGCCACCTTCGCCAACCGGGAATGGGGCAACATCGGCACGAACTATGTGCGCGGACTTGCGGCATTAGGCTTACAGGGGTTTCTCATCATGGTCTGCGTGGCGATCTACGCCGCACTGGTCAAGACGCTATCCCTTACAGGCGGCAATATCCACGCTGCGATCTGGGGATGCGCCGCCTACACCATGCTGCTGTGTTTCAGCTTATTCAAGTCCGGCGGCGTTGCAAAGAGCATTCTGCACGCCCATTAAAAGGAGGAATTGATTTTGCCGGAAGTTTATATCCCAAAGGATCTGACGCAGGTGCAGAACAAGGTCATATTCGGCTTGACCCGCCGCCAGCTTGTGTGTTTCAGCCTTGCGGCAGTAGTGTCGGTTCCGATCTATCTGCTGACCCGCAAGCCGCTGGGCGGCGATACGGCGATGGTGCTGCTGATCGTTTCGGCCTTGCCGTTCTTTTTCACGGCGCTGTACAGGAAAAACGGTCAGCCGGTGGAACGATGCCTGAAAAACTATGCCCGCGTTCGTTTCCTGACACCCCGAAACCGTCCGTATCAGACCAACAACCGCCTTGCCACACTGGAACGGCAGGCAAAAATCAACGAGGAGGTGGAGCATATTGCTCTCTATGAACAGAAAAAGCAGCCGGCCTGTGCGAAAAAGCGTCGGCTGGAGCAGCGACCTGATCGTCCGACCGGACACGCCGCTGACAAACGCGCAGCGCAAAGAGTTCGCAAGAACGGTAAAGCGGGCAAAACGCGACGGTAAGATTGCCGCCACCGCCCAGCAGACCATTCCCTATGTGGAAATGTACCGCAACGGTATGTGCGACCTTGGCGGCGGGCTGTACAGCAAGAGCGTCCAGTTTGAAGATCGCGCATATACCGAGGTGTCGGACGATGAACAGGTGGTCATTTTCGACCTCTACTGCGATCTGCTCAATTACTTCGGACCCTCTGTGGGTCTGGAGCTGTCCGTCATCTGCTATTACCCGGACCTCAAAACCTATGAGCGTGATCTGAGCATCCCGCCGAGTGGCGATGCACTGGACCCGGTGCGGCAGGAACTCAGCGATTTCCTGCTGCATCAGGCGGCAAAGTGCAAGGTCGAGCGCCGGATGTGCCTGACCTACACCGTGCAGGCGGAAGGTCTGGTGCGGGCACTGTCCCGTCTGGATCAGATCGAGAGCGATGTCATCGCGGCGTTCCGGTCACTTGGCAGCACCGCCCGTCCGATGGATGGCTATGAGCGTCTGGCGGCGCTGCATCAGTGCTTGCATCTGGATACGCCCCAGCAGTTCAAATTTAACTGGAATGCCTTGATCCAGACCGGACTTTCCAGTAAGGACTTTATCGCGCCCAGCTCATTTCAGTTCAAGGACGGGCGCTATTTCCGCGTGGGCGCGTCCTATGGCACGGCATCGTTCCTGCAAATCGATGCAAGCCGCCTTTCCCATACCTTACTCAATTCACTGCTGGACTGCGATGCCTGCCAGATTTTCACCATCCACGCAAAGGCATTGGAGCATGGCGCGGCGCTGAAAGCTGTCAAGCGTAAGCTGTCCGATCTGGATAAGACGAAGATCGACGAGCAGAAACGCGCAACCCGCACCGGCTACGATTACGATATTCTCCCACCGGACCTCAAAACCTACGCTAAAGAAGCGGAAAATCTGCTGGAGGCATTGCAGAGCCACGATGAAAAGCTCTTTATGGTGACGATCCTCATGGTGCATATCGCACCAAGCAGACAAAAGCTCGAAAACATTTTGACCTCTGTGGGCGGCATCGCCAGCGCCGCGAACTGCGAACTCATTCGGCTGGACTATCAGCAGGAGCAGGGATATATGTCCGCGCTGCCGTTGGGCGTCAATCTGGTGGAGATCCAGCGTGGCATGACCACCAGCGGAACGGCGATTTTCCTGCCGTTCCGCACCTGCGAGGTGTATCAGCCGGGTGGACTGTACTACGGCGTGAACGCCCTGACGAATCAGATCATCATTGCAGACCGCAAGACCCTGAAATGTCCCAATGGGATCGTGCTGGGTACGCCGGGTTCCGGTAAATCGTTCTTCGCCAAGCGTGAGATCGTCCACACCTTTTTCACAACGGACGATGATCAGCTCATGCTGGACAGTGAGAACGAATACACCGCACTCACCGAAGCGCTGGGTGGGCAGGTCATTTACCTCGCACCGGACAGCAAATATTACCTCAATCCGATGGACCTTGATCTAAGCACCGATGTGGGCGAATCGCCCATGCTGATGCAGGCGGATTTCATCATGTCCCAGTGTGAGCTGATGATGGCAAATCAGGGTAATACCCTGATGCCCATTGAGCGATCCCTGCTGGACCGCTGCATCGGCTTGGTGTACCGGGAATATATGAAGGACCCCAAGCCGGAGAAAATGCCGGTGCTGGGTGATCTGTACCGTGTGCTGAAAGAACAGCACGACCCCAGAGCAGACGATCTCGCTACGGCGATGGAGATTTATGTGACCGGCAGCCTGTCCTACTTAAATCACCGCACGAACATCGACCTGCATAACCGCCTTGTGTGCTACAACACGAGCCGGTTGGGACAAGGACTGAAAAAGCTGGTCATGAGCAATGTGCAGAAGCATATATGGCAGTGCACCACGGCGAACCGTTACGCCGGTAAAACGACCCGTATCATTTTGGATGAGTTCCATCTGCTGCTGAAAGAGCCGCAGACGGCAGCGTACACGGCGGAAATCTATAAGCGGTTTCGCAAATGGAATGGTATCCCCACCGCCCTGACGCAGAATGTCAAGGACCTGCTTGCCAGTCCTGAAATTGAAAATATTCTGGAAAACAGCGACTTTGTGCTCATGCTCAATCAGGGTGCCAGCGACCGCGCAATTCTGGCGCAGCGGCTCTCCATCGCACCGGACGAGCTGGCTCATGTCACCAACAGCGGCGAGGGTCAGGGACTCTTGTTCTTTGGGGATAAGGTCATTCCATTTGAGGACCGTTTCCCGAAAAATACTAAGCTGTATCAGCTTATGACAACGAAGCCTGCGGAACAGGAGCCGAAAGGAGGTCCCCATGCAGACTGATGTGATCTACAACATGGACGCACTGGAAGCACTTCGCAGCTTGCCGGACGAAAGCGTTCATTGCTGCGTGACCTCGCCGCCGTATTATGCCCTCCGGGATTACGGCGTGGAGGGACAGATCGGGCGGGAAAGTACGCCCAACGAGTATGTTGCGCGTCTGACCGAGGTGTTTGCCGAAGTCCGGCGCGTTCTGTGTTCGGACGGGACGCTGTGGCTCAACATTTCAGATACCTTTGCCGGAAAAGGCGATCAGGGTGATGCGCTGGACCCGAAGTATCCCAACGGCAGGACCGGTCAGACCGTGGCACTGAACCGCACGGTAGAGGGCTGCAAGTCCAAGGATATGATCGGCATTCCGTGGATGCTTGCCTTTGCGCTTCGCGCAGACGGCTGGTATCTCCGCAGCGACATCATCTGGCGAAAGGGCAATCCCATGCCGGAGAGCTGCAAAGACCGTCCTTCTCGCTGCTATGAACATATTTTCCTGCTGTCAAAATCCCGAAAGTATCTTTACGATGCAGCTGCGATCGCAGAGCCGATGGCTCCGTCCTCTGCTGCGCGGTATAGGCGTAGGTGCTGCGGCGGCAAGTATGCCGAAAAGGTGCCGGGACAAAACAATGTGCAGGGACTCAATATGATGCGGACCGGCTCATACTATGCGGACAAGCCGGAACCCACCATGCGGAATAAGCGGGATGTGTGGGACATCAACACGGTATCCTATCGCGGCGGGCATTTTGCTGCCTATCCGCCCAAGCTGGCGGAAACCTGCATCCTGGCAGGCTGCCCGGAGGGCGGGATCGTTCTGGACCCGTTCTTCGGCAGCGGCACCACCGGTGCCGTAGCGAAGCAGCTTGCACGACATTACATCGGAATTGAGCTGAACCCGGAGTATTGCAAGTTGGCACAGAAGCGGATCGAGGAGGCATCCGCATGAATTGGAAGCGCAATATCTACGATGCGGATGACGCCGCCCGCAGTAAGCGCCTGAAATTCACGCCGGAGGAACGGGCGGAAAACGCCAAGAAAAAAGCCGAGGTGCTGGGCGGTAAGCTGGGGCAGGCAAAGCAAGATTTGCCCAAACAGCGCCGTCCTGCCCTCAAGCGCACCGCAGACCCGGAAACCGGCAAGGTAAAGCACAGTGTTTATCTGGCGGAGGAAGTAAAGCCCCGCGGCAGGCGCAGTACAGCCGGCCGCGTAGTAACGGCTTCCGGGCGCATGGCAAATAGACAGCTGCACCGCAAGCTGCGGCAGGTGGAGCAGGAAAATGTAGGCACCGAAGCTGCGCACAAGACGGAGTTTGTGACCGAGCGCACAGTAAGCAGTGCCGTCCGGCATGGGCATCGCTATATCAAAGACGCACCCTACCGCAAGGTAGAGAAATTGGAGCGCAAAAGCACCAAGGCGACCGTGGAGGCGAGATACCGCGAAGCCATTCGGGATACACCGGAGCTTCAGGAGCATACCTTCAAGGCGCAGCTTCAGAAACGGCGCTTGAAACGGAAATATGCCAAGGAACTCCGCAAGGCGCAGCAAGCGGCAGGCGGTGCGACCGTGTGGGAGCGTGCCAAGAACGCCGTGACCGGTACGGCGCAGACTGCCGGTAATTTTATCGTGCAGCACCGAAAAGGCGCACTGTGCATGGCAGGTATCCTTGCTCTGATGATCTGCTTGCTGATGTCCGGCCTGTCCTCCTGTTCAGCTATGCTGGAGGGTGTGACCGGCGCAATCACCAGCACCTCCTACACTGCCGAGGACCCGGATATTCGTCAGGCAGAGGCAGATTACACGGCTCTGGAAAAGCAGTTGGAGCGTGAAATGGGCAGCATCGAGCAGACGCAAAGCGGCTACGATGAATACCGCTACGATGTGGACACCATCGGGCATGATCCCAATGAGCTGATCGCCTACCTTACTGTGAAATTTGGCGACTTCAAGCCGGATGAGGTGCAGACGGCACTCAAAGACCTGTTTGAGCAGCAGTACACGGTCACGCTGACGCCGGTATCCGAAACGCGGTATAAAACCGTGAGCCACACCAACAAGGACGGCACCACCAGTTCAAGACGTGTGGCATACACCTACAAGATATTGTATGTGACCGTCCGCAATCGCTCGTTGGGAACCGTCGTGCGGGAGCTGCTGACCGAGGATGAGTACAAGCGGTATCTGGTGATCTTTCAGCAGAAAGGCAACCGACCGGATATTTTCGGGGACAACATCTACGCAAACCCGTCCGAGGGACCGAAGTATGAGATCCCCGGTGAAGCACTGTCTGACCCGTCGTTCAAGGCGCTCATCACGGAAGCGGAAAAGTATCTCGGCTGGCCGTATGTGTGGGGCGGAAGCAGTCCGTCCACCTCGTTTGACTGCTCCGGCTTCGTGTGCTGGGTCTACACGGCCAGCGGCGTTCATAATCTGCCGCGTACCACGGCGACCGGCATTTATAATCAGTGTACTGTCATCTCGAAAAGTGAAGCAAAACCGGGCGACCTTGTGTTCTTCACAAAAACTTACGATTGCGACGGTCCGGTGTCGCATATCGGCATCTATGTGGGCAACGGCATGATGATCCACGCCGGTTCGCCCATCAAATACGCCAGCATCGAAACCTCATACTGGCAGGAACATTTTTACGCATTTGGCAGGCTGTGAGCCTGTCTTTTTTGTTAGGAGGCATTGTATGAACCCCAGAATCAAGAAGATCGAACAGGAAATCGACAAGCTCAAGGGCAAGGTCGCATCGTATCAGACGCGCTGCCGAGAGCTGGAACAGCAGAAGCGCGAACTGGAGAACACGGAGATCGTCGGCGTGGTGCGGAGCATGGATGTTTCACCGGATGAGCTGGCAGAGGTACTTCGTGCGCTTCGCAGCGGCGCACCGCTGCCGCAGAACCATCTGAACAAGGAGGACAACAACCATGCGAACTAAATTCCGTACCTTGGCAGTCACACTGATGACCGCCCTCTGCATGACGCTCTTTTGCGTCCCCGCCTTCGCCATGAGCGAGGAACCGGCGCAGTCCGCTACATCTCCCGCAGAGGCGACTACGCCCGCTGATGCAGAAACCGGCACTTCGTCCAATCCCTTTACCCCCAACGGCACAGGTACGGTGGTGGATAACGCCACCGATGAGGACGGCAAGGAGTTTTACACCATCCAGACCGCAGATGAAAATGTGTTCTACCTCGTTATCGACAAGCAGCGCGGCACAGAGAATGTGTATTTTCTGAACGCCGTCACGGAAAGCGACCTGATGGCGCTGGCGAAAAAGGACGATTCCGCTGCGACTACACCGGTCAAGCCGGAACCCACGCCGGAGCCGGAAAAACCGGCAGACGAACCCACACAGCCGGAGCAGCCTGCTAAGACCGGCATCAGCACGGGCATGATGCTGCTCATCGGCATCGTGGTGCTTGCCGCAGGCGGTGTCGGTTACTATGTGAAGATTTACAAGCCGAAGCATGAACTGGACGACGCGGAGGATTGGGACGAGATCGAGTTTGCCGGACCGGAGGACGAACCCGTGGAGGAGGACTTTTCTGAACTCACCGCCGAGGAAGAAGCCGAACGCCGCAGACGCTATGAGGAAGATGTAGATGAGGACGAGGATATGGACGGTGACAGCGATGCCCCTGTTCAGTAACCGCCCGGGCATGGAGCGCATGATGCAGCAGAAGCCTGCTGGTGGGAAAGAGCCGGAAACCCCGGCTCTCCCGCCGGAGCATCCCTGCCATGGCTGCGGCTATGGCAGACAGCGCCCGTGCATCGGGATCTGCTATAAAGAACTCATGGAACAGCACTTTGGGAGGAAACAGGCATGAAATTGATCGTAACGGAGAAGCCGTCCGTGGCACAGAGCATTGCCTCTGTGCTGGGCGCGCGGCAGCGGCAGGACGGCTATCTGGAGGGCGGCGGCTATCTCGTAAGCTGGTGCCTTGGACATTTGGTGGAAATGGCGGCGGCAGACGCCTATGACCCCACCTATTCCAAATGGCAGATGGACGATCTGCCCATTCTGCCGGAGCCGTGGCAATATGTTGTGACGCCGGACAAAAAGGCGCAGTTTGCCGTACTGCAAAACCTCATGCAGCGGGACGATGTGGAGAGCATCGTGTGTGCCACCGACGCCGGACGCGAGGGCGAGCTGATTTTCCGCCTGGTCTATGAAATGGCGAACTGCCGCAAATCTATTGAGCGCCTGTGGATCTCCTCAATGGAGGAAAGCGCCATCGAGGACGGTTTTGCCAATCTTCGTCCCGGTGCAGAGTATGATTCGCTCTATGCGGCGGCGCTCTGTCGTTCCAAGGCAGACTGGCTGGTAGGCATCAATGCAACGCGCCTGTTTTCCACGCTGTACCATCGGACGCTGAATGTGGGGCGCGTGATGACGCGCACTCTTGCTCTGGTGGTGGAGCGTGAGAACGCTATCGAGAACTTCAAAAAGCAGAAGTTCTACACGGTGGAACTGGATTGCGGCTTTCGCGTGGTGTCAGACCGCTTTGCACAGCGCAAGGACGCAGATAAGCTGTGTGCCGCCTGCGAGGGGCAGACGCTTACCGTGACCGGCGTAGAGCAGACCGTTAAGACCGCAAAGCCACCCAAGCTGTATGATTTGACCTCCTTGCAGCGGGACGGCAACCGGCTGTTCGGCTATACCGCCCAGCAGGTCTTGGACTACGCACAGGCGCTTTATGAGAAGAAGCTGCTGACCTACCCGCGCACGGATTCCAATTACCTGACCGAAGATATGGCAGATGGCGTTCCGGCTCTTGCCGAGCAGTCTGCAAAGCTGTTGCCGTTTGCGCCGCCCTATGCGATCACGGATGTGGGGCGCGTTGTTGACAGCAGTAAGGTATCCGATCACCACGCGCTGCTGCCCACTATGCAGGTCACAGAGGATGCACTGGCGGCGCTGCCTGCCGGGGAACGCAATGTGCTGACGCTGGTGATGGTGCGGCTGCTGTGCGCCATTGGTAAAATCCATCAGTATGAGGATACCGCCGTCCGGCTGGAGCAGGACGGCGCAGTTTTTACCGCCAACGGGCGCACGGTGATAGAGCCCGGCTGGAGGGCAACGGAGAAAGCGTTCCTCTCCACGCTGAAACAAAAACCGGAGGCGAGCGAACCGCCGGATACGCTGCCGACGCTGACACAGGGACAGACCGTATTCGTTTCCCGTGCCGTGACAAAAGAGGGTTCCACCACACCACCCAAGCACTTTACGGAGGACACGCTGCTCTCCGCAATGGAACACGCCAGTGCAGAGGAGTTTGCTGAGATCGAGGGCGTAGAGCGCACCGGGCTGGGTACACCTGCGACCCACGCCGGTGTGCTGGAAAAGCTGGTAAAGGGCGGTTTTTTGGAACGAAAGGGCCGTCAGCTTCTCCCCACGAAAAAGGGTCACAACCTCGTTGTGATCCTGCCGGAGAGCATCAAGTCCGCAAAGCTGACAGCAGAATGGGAGTCTGCGCTGAAAGAGGTCGAGCATGGCGCTCTATCCCCGGAGGAATTTCTGACCGGCATTCAAAAGCAGGTGTCCGAGCTGGTGGCGTGCTATAAGAATGTGCAGGTGGAAACCGAACTGTTTGATGAGCGCGAGAGCATCGGTGCGTGTCCTCGATGCGGCGGGAGCGTCATGGAGCGTAAGCTGAGTTTCCAGTGTACCCGGCAGGGCTGCGGCTTCACCATGTGGAAAAACGACCGGTTCTTCAAGGACAAGCACAAGGAGCTGACGAAACCTGCGGCAACCGCGTTGCTGAAAAAGGGGCGCGTGAAGATGTCTGGCCTGTTCAGTGAAAAGAAGGGCACAACCTATGACGCAACCATCGTGCTCACGGACACCGGGAGATATGTGAATTATAAGCTGGAGTTTGAGAACAAGCCGAAACAAAACAAGGCTGGAAAGGAGCGCACATGAATAACAAAACCAAACGATTAGAGCCTGTGCCGTTTGACACCTTTGCGGCGCACTTGGGCGCACGATATGAAAAGGCACAGGACGCAGAGTATATCTTGCGGGACGGCACGATGCTGACATCCATGCCGGATGTCCGTGGACTGTACCAGTCTGCGGATCATCTTGCCACCGGCGAGGCGGCGATCCCCAAAGTATATGTGCCGGCCTATGCTTCTCCCTCCGACTTGCAGCCAAGTGCCTTTGACGAAGTTGGATCGCTGATGTCTCTGTCCCGCATTACGGCAACGACCGTCCCGATGGGCTTGCCCGGATTCGGGCAGCGGCAGGAACCCGGCTTTGTGCTGGACAGCGGCTATGTGCTGCTGAACAGTGAGCGCACCCCGGATGGTGGCTACAAAGCCGGTGCCGGAATGGATGGGATGTACATGATGACGGGTCAGGTCTTTCAGCCGGTGCAGGACGGAAACGGCAGTATCATCGCATTTATGGCACAGGAGCCGGAGCGTGAAAAACAGATCGTCCATCAGGGATACGCCATCATCGACCGGATGCAGGCGGGAGCCGTAGAGTTCGTGCTGGGCGAAAACCCCAGAGCGCCGCAGCCCTATGTCACATGGCGGCACATCATCGGGGATGCGTCTACGGACTTCTATTGGGGGCATTACTTCGGCAGCTACCACAAAGCAAAAGCAGACCTGAAAAACCGGGCAAAGGAGTATATCCGGTTGAATACCGAGGAAAAGCCGACTTCTGTTCGTGCGCAGCTTGCTCAGATGCAGCAGGAGCAGAAAACGGCATCTTCCTCAAAACCTGCAAGAGCGCAGGAAGAACGATAAATAGGACTTTATGGGCGGTGCGGAACGAACGCACCGCCCATATTTGTACAGCAACCAATGCACAGGAGGAATTGAATGTTATATTTTCATTCTTGGAGCGGCGGCAAAGACAGCACAGCAAGCATCATTCTGGACCACATTCACGGTCTGCCGCCATCCAAAATCATCTTTTCAGAAGTGATGTTTGACAGAAAGCGTGAGATCAGCGGAGAACCGCCGGAACATATCGACTTCATCCGCAGCAAGGCAAAGCCGCTCTTTGAAATCTGGGGATACGAAGTCGAGATTGTCCGCGCGGAAAAAGATTACCTTGATCTTTTCTACCATGTGACACAGAAAAGTAAGATCCCAGAGCGCAATGGCAAATACAGCGGATGGCTCATTGGAGGAAAATGTTCGGCAAATCGTGATTTGAAGATCGCTCCGGTCCGCAATTATTTCAAAAAACTCGATTTGACTGGAACGGATTATACCCAATACATCGGTATTGCGCTTGACGAACCGAAGCGCTTAAAGCGCTTGAAAGGCTCTAACAGAATATCCCTTCTTGCGCGTTTCGGATTTACAGAGCAAATGGCGTATGACCTCTGCAAAGAATATGGGCTGCTCTCGCCGATATACAATTTTTCGCGGCGCGGTGGGTGCTGGTTTTGTCCCAATCAAGGCTATGCGGAATTGACGCATATCAAAATGGAGTACCCGGAACTGTGGGAGGAATTGCGGAAACTGAACGCAGAGGAAAATGTTGTTTCGCACGGCTGTAAGTACGGGAAAACGCTGGAAGAAGTGGAAGCGATCATCGACGGTAAAATCCAGAATCAAAGGAGGGGTATCAGTGTCTAAAATGCAAACGATCTCCGGTCTGTTCGCACATACCTGTGAACAGGTCACACACTCGCCGCAGGCGTGGATGGAGTTCCTCACCACAGCATCCCGGTTCTACAAAGCGTATGATTTTGACGATCAGCTCCTCATCTACGCCCAGCGCCCCAACGCCACTGCCTGCGCGGACATCGGGTTCTGGAATGATGAAATGCGCCGCTGGGTCAATGCCGGAACAACAGCGATCGCTCTCATCCGCAAAGGCTACGGCGGCAAGCCGTATCTGTCCTATGTCCATGATATTGCAGATACCCACCCGGTCAAGGACGGCAAAACGCCGTGGATCTGGCAAATGCGCCCGGAGCATGAAACGGCAGTCTGCGAAATGCTGCGAGAGAAATTTGACGGTAATGGCGCAGACCTCGGCACTCTGCTGATGGATACCGGTGAAAAGCTGGCGCTGGAGGTCTGTGCAGATATGACACAGGACCTCATTTATGAAAAAACGGACAGTTTTCTGGAGGAGCTGGACGATCTCAACATCGAGGTCGCATTCCGCAATCTGGTTCGCGCCAGCACCCAGTACGAACTGCTGATCCGCTGCGGCGTAGACCCTGCGGACTATCTGGATGAGGACGATCTGCGGGGCGTGACGGACTTCAATACTCCTGCCGTCCTTGCCTACCTTGGCACAGCAACCGCACAGGCAAGCCGTACCGCACTTCTGGAAGTCGGACGCACGGTGCGCCAAGCAGAACTCGACCTGCGAAAAAAAGACCTTGCAAAACCACCGCAAGTCCTCTATAATGAAAACACGAACTTTACCACATTAGCGCGTGAAAGGAGCATGGAACATGGAGAAGTTGACTTACACCGAACAGAACGGATTTCTGGTGCCGGACCTGACGATGGACGAGATGCCGGAGCAGACGCAGTTGGGACGCTTCGGGAAGCTGCGGGAGAAGTACCTGATGGAGCACCGCAAGGGACTGTACAGCTCGATGCTGATGACCGGCAAGCTGTGGACGCATCTGACGGAGATCGACCGGCAGGCGGTGGAGATGTTGGACCGCGTGACGGAGCAGCAGGCACAGACGATGGGCGTGACCGAGAAGCTGAAAGCGGAAAACCAGATGGCGTGGGTGCAGCAGATGAACAACATCCGCCACTCCGCAGAGGAAAGCGTACTGAGCGACCTGATCTACGCTTAACCGAAATCGACACACCGTTTTCCACACCGGCAGACTACGGGCAGGTATCCCTGTTCCGTACCCCGGAGGAACAAATTGAACAGATCGCAGACAGCGCAGAGGCACCGGCCCCTGCGCTTTTTGCTGCCCGTCTGACGGATTCCATCACGGACCGCATCTTAGCGGCGGGAGGAAATGATCGAAACAGCAGCCTGCGGATCTATGCCCGGTATCAGGCGGCGGACAGTGCCGGAAATATTGCGGCATTTCTGAAAAAAGAATACGGTGTCGGCGGTCGCGGCTTCACTGTGGACGGCGCACCGTTTTCACTGTGGTTCGATGAGACCGGTATCTGCATCGCTGCCGGAAAGTCGGCGCGATTTGCGCCGTCTGCGGTGCATTTCACCTGGGAACAGGCGGAGCAGCGCATCCGAAAACTGGTAGAGCGTGGCACATACCTGCCCGCCGATCAAGTTCCTTGGGCGCGAGGCAATGAGTATAAGGAACTCTCACAAAACTTGTGGTACATGATGCAGGACACCGAAAGCGGTCCTAAAATCAAGGAATTGATGCCGGTGCTGTCTGACTTGTACGACGGTCCGCCGTATGGGTTCCCGGATGCAACGAAGCGCATTTTGGACACGCTGCAAACGCCGGAAGGATTGAAAACCATTACGGATGAAGTGCGCGTGTTCTACTCTGCCTACGCCGCAGATCCTGAGCTTATGCGATGGAAGCGGTATGCTCCGGTGCGCCAGCTTCGGACACTGGAGGAACTGGCGCAGCCTGCGAGAGTCTTTGCGGCTGACCCTGATTTTCAGCCGGTCAAGGTCAGTTTTATCACGCAGGATGAAGTAGATGCGATGATTTCGGAGTATCCAGGCAACACAAAATATCGCCTTTCTGTATCCAGCTATTTCGCGCTGCATCCGGACCGAAAAGAGCGTCAGGATTCGATGAAAAATCGCTTTGGACTCAGCGGTCAGAGCGATATTGTCCGAAATATTTGGTGTGACAGCAAGGGAATGAAGCTGGAACGGTCGGCTGGAGAAAAATATGATGCTGTCCTGCTCCGCTGGGCGCAGGTGGAAAAGCGCATAGCGGAACTGATCGCCGCAGACCGCTTCCTCACAGACGATGATAAGCAGCAGATTCCCGGCTACACGAAAAATGTGTTGGCACGGCGCATTGACCGTCTGTTTGCCTGCGCCCCGGCGACCGCAGAGTGTCCTTACCAGCGAGGCGATATTTCTTCCGACAATACCCCGGAGATCGTGGCAATGCTCACGGAGCCGAAGGAAACCGAGTGCTTGCAGGCGGCTATGCAGAATGTTCTGCAAGGCATGACGCCGGAGGATCGCGGCTACGATGCCTGTATCCGCGCCTATGACAGCCTGACTGCCTACCGAAACGGCACCTTTGACCTCTGGAAGTCCGATCCGGCAGTTTCCGCACAGGCCAAGCAAGAGAAAGCGCAGACAGCCTCACAAAAGCCGACCTCTGCACTGGATGAAGCCGCCCGCAAGCTGTTTCAAGGAACTGCACCGCTGGCGGACGGAGATCAGCTTTCCTTGGATATGTCCCCGCAGCCGACGCCGTCCGTAGAGCCGACCGAAGAACCACCGAAACTGCGTACCATTACCATCGATCTGACCGCACCGAGCAAGAAAACGGAAAAGCAGTACGATCTTGGCTATGGACATCTTGGCAACGGCATGACCGTCTGGAACAAAGCAGAGTTGGCCGATGGCGATTACAAGACTGTGGCACATATCCAGCCGGACAGGACCGTGACTTTCTACGAGGATGTGCCGGACGCTGTGCGATCGGAGATCGAAAAGATCGCCCGCACCACGGAAATGACCGTTTCCGCAACGCAGGATGCCCCAGTGTTCTCCACATCGGCTCAACCAGAACCAGAAAAGGAGTCGGATGGAGAAATTCCTACGGAGCAGGGCGAAAATAAAACGATAATAATTCCTAATAACGAGAGTGAATCAGCTGTACGATCCGAAGAAACAGCAGACGAACCGGAGTTCCATATCAACGGTGAAGCATATCTCCGTCTGAAAGCAGAATATTCGACGCACATGATCGGTGTGCAGGACGGTCAGTACATCTTGTTCTGCGGCGCAGATGCCACGCAGATTGTCACCGATTATCCCCGCAAGGTCTACGAACAGGACATTCCCGGCATGGGTAAGGTCCCTGTCACCGGCTTTGCCGAGGGCTGGCAGGCTGTGGGCAGCAAGCTCCAGCAGCGGGGACACAGCGTCACCTTTGGGCAGGAGAAAGACGGAGAGTATGAGGTCATTCAAAGTCTGGACATCAGCGAGTATATTCCCCTGCGGATGAAGCTGGAGGAAGACGGGCGTATCTTCACCGTGGAGAGCGTGGATTACAGCGCCGGCGAGGTGGAGCTGCGGGATGATACCTTTGTATCTCACCGGGGATTTCCTATCTTCCGTAATGAGCCGGTGTCGTATGTGCGGGAATGGGTGGAGCAGCAAAGGGATGCAGACTTGACTGCTGCCGCAGAGGGCAAGGAGCCGCTGAACCCGGTCCTTACCGGAGAGGACGCACTGAATGCCGCGCTTCTGGAACAGGCAAAAGGCTTGATCCTCGACTTTTGGAGCGAAGAATATCGATCCGATAAAACGGAATTTCCTCCGGAAACCGACCTGCACCATGTAGGGCTCGCCTACTCCACGGCGGGAGATAACGATGAGCATGAAATACAGGTAGAAGCCGACCTCATTGACTATGCCATCAATTATTACGCAGACGGCGTGTTGGTGCTACAGGAGAAATGGGACAGTCTGCAGGAGCTGATCCACAACGAGCTTGAAACTCTGGACTTCGATGTATTGTATTCGACAGCGGTTCATGAGGCAGACTTCCCGGAGGAGCCGGAACAGTCTGAAAATTTTCATCTGACGGACGGCGACATCAATGTTGGCGGTCAAAAAAGCAAGTATCAGGACAATGTGGCGGCGATCAGACTGCTGAAAGAGCTGGAAACAGAGCAACGCCAAGCGACACCAGATGAACAGTCTATCCTTGCCCACTACTCTGGCTGGGGCGGCATCCCGCAGGCGTTTGACGAACAGAACGAAAAATGGGAAAAGGAATATTTTGAGCTGAAAACTCTGCTGACACCGGAGGAATACGCCGCCGCCCGCAGCTCCACGCTGAACGCCCACTACACCTCGCCTACGGTGATCCGCGCCATGTATGCCGCGCTGGAGCACATGGGCGTCAAGCCGAACACCTTGCTGGAACCGGCGATGGGCATCGGCAATTTCTTCGGTCTGCTGCCGGAGCAGTATCACAGCGCCAAGCTGTACGGTGTCGAACTGGACAGCGTCACGGGTAGGATCGCAAAGCAGCTTTACCCGGAGGCAAATATCACTGTGGACGGCTTTGAGCGCGTCGAACTGCCGGACAACGCCTTTGACCTTGCCATCGGCAATGTGCCCTTCGGCAGCTACAAGCTGTCCGAGCCGCGCTATAACGAGAACAATTTCCTGATCCACGATCACTTTTTTGCAAAACCTCTGGATAAAGTACATCCTGGAGGCATCGTTGCCTTCATCACCTCCAAAGGCACATTGGATAAAAAGGATTGCGCTGTGCGTGAGTATCTGGCGCAGCGAGGCGACCTGCTGGGCGCGATCCGCTTACCCAGCAATGCCTTTGCCAAGAACGCCAACACAGAAGTCACCTCGGACATCATTTTTCTCCAAAAACGGGAGCAGCCGCCGGAGCAGCTGCCGGACTGGGTGGAACTGGGCCAGACCGCAGACGGTGTGCCGGTCAACCGCTATTTTGAGCAGCACCCGGAAATGATCCTCGGCACGATGGTCTGGGACAAGAAGATGTACAGCAACGATTTGGAAACCCGCTGCCTGCCGGTAGAGGGTGCCGATTTGGGGAGCCAGCTTGCAACAGCGATTCAGCACCTCGACCAGCCGGATACACAGCTTCTTTCCACTGACACCGCCGAATTGCCGGAGATTGTGATACCGTCTGTGGAAGAAGCGGAACCGGTTCGCAGCTTCAGCTATACCGAGCAGGACGGCGTTCTGTACTACAAGAACGCGACCGAACTGGAACCGGTCAGCGAAGCCACGACCACGATGGAGCGCATTCGCGGGATGATTTCCATTCGGGATATTACCCGCAGCCTGATCGACCTCCAGATGCGTGGCGGCACCGATGCAGAGATCCATGAATTGCAAGCAGACCTGAACGATGCTTATGATACCTTCACCGCAAAGTACGGACTGCTGTGCAGTACGGCGAACAAGCGAGCCTTTGAGCAGGATTCGTCTTACTGCCTGCTGCGGTCTTTGGAAATTATTGATGAGGACACCGGTAAGCTGGAACGCAAGGCAGATATGTTCACCAAGCGCACCATCAACCGAGAGATCGTCATTGACCATGTAGACACGGCAAGCGAAGCGCTGGCGGTATCCATTGGAGAGCGTGCCTGCGTGGATCTGCCGTTTATGGCAAGTCTGCTGGGGCGCGAGAATACCGAGAGCATCATCGCAGAGCTGCAAGGGGTCATCTACAAAGACCCTACGGCCGGAGAAGATCCTCTTGCCGGTTGGCAGACGGCAGACGAATATCTGTCCGGCAATGTCCGAAAGAAGCTGACTGCCGCCCGTGAAGCAGCGGAACGCGATCCTGCCTTTGCCGGAAATGTGACGGCGCTGGAGAAGGCACAGCCTGTGGATCTGACAGCGGCGGAGATCGATGTGCGCATCGGCGCAACATGGATCGAACCGGAATATTACACACAGTTTGTGCATGAGCTGCTGAAACCCTCTCATTGGGCGAAACGGGAGGTGCGTGTGCTGTACTCCGAAGCCACCGGCGAGTGGCGCTTGACCGGAAAGACAGCAGACAGCGAAAATAACTCCCTTGCCTATGTGACCTACGGCACCAAACGCCGTAATGCCTACACTATCATCGAGGACAGCCTAAATCTTAAGGACAGCCGCGTCTATGATACCGTGACCGACGCCAGCGGCAAGGAAACGCGGGAGCTGAATACCAAGGAAACGATCCTGGCACAACAGCGGCAGGACTTGATTCGGGAAGCATTCAAGAGCTGGATCTGGAAGGACCCGGAGCGTCGGGAAACGCTATGCAAAAAATACAACGACCTCTATAACGCCATTCGCCCCCGTGAGTATAACGGTGAGCACCTGCGCTTTACCGGTATGACGCCGGATATTGCCCTCCTGCCGCATCAGCGAAATGCGGTGGCGCGTATGCTCTACGGTGGCAACAGTCTGCTGGCACACTGCGTGGGTGCAGGCAAGACCTTCGAGTGTATTGCCGCCGCAATGGAAGCCAAACGGCTGGGACTTGTAAAGAAAAACCTTGTAGTAGTGCCGAATCACCTGACCGAACAGTGGGGCGCGGATTTCCTGCGGCTGTACCCCGGTGCAAACATTCTTGTAGCAACGAAAAAGGATTTTGAACCGGCAAATCGTAAGACCTTTTGCAGCCGGATCGCCACCGGCGATTATGACGCCGTGGTGATCGGTCACACGCAGTTTGAGAAGATTCCACTCTCACCGGACCGGCAAAAGGCGGTCATCCACGATCAGATCGACCAGATCCTTGAGAGCATTGACGAGGCGAAAAGTCAGAACGGCGAGCGTTATACCATCAAGCAGTTGGAACGGATGCGAAAAACGCTGGAGACCCGTCTGGAAAAGCTGAATGACCAGAGCCGTAAGGATAATGTCATTTACTTTGAGGAACTTGGCGTGGATAAGCTCTTTGTGGATGAGGGGCATCTGTTCAAAAATTTGTTCCTCGCAACAAAAATGCGGAATGTTGCCGGCATTGGTCAGACGGACGCACAGAAGTCCTCGGATATGTTCGCAAAGTGCCGTTATCTTGATGAGATCACCGGCGGAAAGGGCGTTGTCTTTGCCACCGGAACCCCGGTCAGCAATTCCATGTCGGAACTCTACACCATGATGCGGTATCTGCAATACGATCTGCTGGAGGAGACCGGACTGCTGCATTTCGATTCTTGGGCGGCGAACTTTGGCGAAACAGTCACCTCAATGGAACTCGCCCCCGAGGGCACAGGGTTTCGGTCCCGCACCCGATTTGCGAAATTCTTTAACCTGCCGGAGCTGATGGCAATGTGGCGCGAAGCGGCGGACATCCAAACAGCAGAAATGCTGAAGCTGCCCGTTCCGGAGCATGAGAGCATCACGGTCGTGACGAAGCCCAGCGCGTATCAGCAGGACATGGTAGCCGAATTAGGTGAACGCGCCGAAGCCATTCGCCGCCGCATGGTGGAACCCAAAGAGGATAATATGCTCAAGGTCACATCGGACGGACGCAAGCTGGCGCTGGATCAGCGCCTTGCAGACCCGACACTGCCGGACGACCCGGAAAGCAAGGTCAATGTGTGCGTTCAGAATGTGTATCAGGTCTGGCAGGACACGGCGGAGCAGAACGGCGCACAGCTCATCTTCTCTGACCTGTCTACACCAAAGGGCGATGGCTCGTTCAATGTGTATGAGGACATCAAGCAAAAGCTGATGGAAAAAGGCGTGCCGCCCGAAGAAATCGCGTTTATCCACGATGCAAAAACAGAAAACCAGAAAGCGGAACTTTTCGCAAAGGTACGCAAGGGTCAGGTGCGCGTTTTGCTGGGTTCTACGGCAAAAATGGGCGCTGGCACGAATGTGCAGACACGCCTTGCGGCACTCCACCATATCGACTGCCCGTGGCGGCCGGCTGACATCGAGCAGCGCGAGGGACGCATCCTGCGGCGCGGAAATTCGTTCAAAAAAGTCAAGCTGTTCAAGTATGTCACCGAGGGCACCTTTGACGCCTATAACTGGAGCATCTTGGAGAACAAGCAGAAGTTCATCGGTCAGCTGATGAGCAGCAAAAATCCGTCCCGTACTTGCGAGGATGTGGACGCTGCGGCACTGAGCTACGCTGAGGTCAAGGCGCTTGCCTCCGGCGATCCCCGCATCATCGAGTACACGGAACTGGACGCACAGGTCACGAAGCTGAAGCTGGTCAAGGCGAACTTTGAAAGCCAGAAGTACGCTCTGGAGGACAAGCTGCTGAAATTCTTCCCGCAGTCCATCCTGCGGGAGCAGGAGTTTATCCGGGCACTCACCGAGGACAGCGCCCACCTTCAGGCGCATACGCCCATCGAGTTTTCCATGCAGATCGGCGGTGTGACCTGCACCGAACGCAAAGCCGCAGGTCAGGCGATTCTGGATGCCTGCACTGCCATGCAGGATGTTTCCGAAAAGCACACGATTGGCGAATATCGCGGCTTTCCCATTACCCTGTGGGCGAATGTGCAGACGCAAAAATTCCAGCTTACGCTCCACCACAAGCTGTCTCAAGAGGTAGAATTGGGAGCAGATGCCGTAGGCAACACGACCCGCATCGACCATGTACTGGACGAGATCCCAAAGAATCTGGAAAAGCACAAGACAGCGCTGGAAAACCTGACCGCCCAGCAGCAAGAAGCACAAGAGGAGGTAAAGCGCCCCTTTGCACAGGAGCAGGAATTGACCGACAAGACCAACCGTCTGAATGTGCTGCGACTGGCACTCCACATGGATGACGGCGAGAAACCGCAGCCGGAGCACACGGAGGAAAAGCCGTCTATTCGCGGAATGCTCAAACGCATGGGCATGGAATCTGCGGCAACGGCAGCTGCACCGGGACAATCCCACAGTCAGGAGGCGGAACTTGCATGAAACCGGACAGCGGACGCACGATCCCACTCTACTTTAAGGTATCTCCCGAAGAAAAGGCCAGGATCGACGAGAAGATGGAACAGCTCGGTATCCACAACCGCCGTGCTTACCTGCGGAAGATGGCAGTGGACGGTTATGCAGTCCGAGTCGACATGGCAGACTTTAAGGCGCTGGTATCCCTGTTGCGGATCTGCTCCAACAACCTCAATCAGATCGCAAAGCGTGTCAACAGCACCGGCAACCTCTACGCCGAGGATGTAGCGGATCTACAAATCCGGTACGGTGAACTGTGGAATGCGGTCAGTACGATTCTAAGCAGGATGGGAAATCTCTGAAAAAGCTTTACTTTATCGCTTTAGTGTGGTATATTAAGGGCATAGAGCAGTGATCGGAGGTTTGGAGAGATGAAGATCGTATTCAAAATTTTATTGTTCCCGGTTGTATTTGTTCTGTCGATGCTGGTTTGGTTCTGCCGCGCAATGTGCTGGTTCTCGTCTGGCGTCCTGAGCCTTGTGTCCTTTGTGTTCTTTGCGTTGGGCATCTTGGCGCTGTTTGAAAAGGATTATTTCAATGTAGGTGTTGGAATCATCACCGCATGGCTGCTCAGTCCCTTCGGCCTGCCGCTGGCAGCGGAGTGGATCATTGACCGGGTAGAAAATGTAAAAGACGCGATTGCAGCGATATAAGAAAAGCAGGAGTGGGCGGTCCCAGCGACCGCCCACTCCTTTTCTACAATGCGCCATATCCGATGGCGCGCTACTTTGTGATTCCATAATACTATAGGAGGTCCCATGTGGCAATATCCAAAATCAAACCCCGACACGCCAGCGAGGGAAAAACCATCGCGCAGATACTCAAAGACCGCTTGGACTACAATGAAAATCCAGACAAGACGCGGGATGGTCTGCTGGTGAAAACCTATCAGTGCAATGCTGATACCGCTTGGAAGGAATTTACCGTCAGCAAGCAGATATACACCTCCATCACCGGGCGGACGCGTAAGCCAAAAGAGGATGTCATTTCCTATCTGCTGATCCAGTCCTTCAAGTCCGGAGAGATCACACCGGAGGATGCAACGGAGCTGGGGTATCAGCTTGCGATGGAGTTCACCGAGGGACAGCATCAGTTTGTTGTTGCGACCCATACGGACCGGCATCATATCCACTGTCACATCGAGTTCAACAGCACGACGCTGGACTGTACCCACAAGTTCAACAATTACAAAGACACCTACCGGACAATTCGGAAAATCAGCGACAGATTGTGCGCGGAGCATGGTCTGTCTGTCATTTCCGAACCAAAGGAAAAGGGACAGCACTATGCGGAATGGGCGCATGAGCGCAGAGGAACAAGCTGGAAGGCGGCGCTCAAAAATACCATTGACCGCGTTCTCCCGACCGTCCGCACTTTTGATGATTTTCTCGCTGCAATGCGCCGCGAGGGATACGAAGTCCGGCAGGACGGCAAGTACCTGAAATTCCGCGCAGTCGGTGCCGGACAGGAACGGTATACACGCGCAAAAACGCTGGGCGCAGACTATACGGAAGAAGCGCTGCGAGAGCGTGTCGGCAAGCCTCCGATTCGCGCAAAACACCGCACCGGGCGAACGGCTGACCCTGCGAAAATCAACCTCATCGTGGATATTCAGAGCCGTCTGCGCGGGCGCGGTCCGGGGTATGAGCGTTGGCTGAAGGTCCATAATCTGAAAGAAGCGGCAAAGACGCTGACCTACCTCACCGAGCACGGAATCACGGAGTATGCCGCACTGGAAAAACTGGCGGCGGAGCAGATCGCAAAGCGGGATGCGGCAGTGACAACGATCCGGCAATATGAGCAGCGCATGGAGCGCATTGCGGATCTGCGGACGCATATCGTGAACTATGCCAAGACCCGCGACATCTATCTGCAATACCGCAAGCTGCCAGCCGCGAAGAAGGCGGCGTTTGCCTCAGCACATGAGGATGAACTGATGCTGCACCGCGCGGCGAAGCAGGCGTTTGAGGAATACGGAGAGAAGAAGCTGCCTGCAATAAAGGATTTGCAGGCTGAGTACAAGGAACTGCTGGGGAAAAAGCGTGTTGCCTATGCGGAATATCGTCCGCTGAAGCAGCAGGCGCAGGAGCTGGAAAATGTTAAAAAGAATGTAGACAGCCTGCTTCAAATCGATGCTGCACAGCAGGAGCGTGAAGCGGAAAAGAGCCGGAGCGAACAATCGCAGGCGAGATAAAAACTATGCCGCAGGCGGTATCCTCACGATACTGCCTGCGGCGTTTCTTTGCGCCGACCGGCGCAGGGCTTGTCGGACTTTGGACGGCAATCGAAAATATCCGTTAGGATTTTTCGGGGGTTTGGGGTGCTCCCCAACAAGCGGAAAGCGGATAGCCTGTCGGACAATGAGCGAAGCAAAATTGTCCAAAAGGATATCCCTTTCCATTGCTTGCTAATCCTTCGTTTCGGTTCTTCTCACTAAAAATCAGTTGATGGGGTCGGGAACTGTGACTTTTACAGGCGGCAATTCTATGCCGAAATTGCTATACCGTTCCAGAGAATGTAACTCTGTTTTGATGAACGCCCACGAACTGCGGTAATCATCACATACGGAGAAGGAAGATTCCTTCATGAACAGCGTAAATCCATCCGGGTCATCGCCGTACTTCAAGTCAAATTCCTCGGCGCACCGAATCTTTTCCCAGTCGGAAAGATTTGTTCGCCCATGAAGAATGTGCTCCAAATTCAAAGAGAAGTAGTACATACTGTATGGAATGCCTGCGACTTTGGGGCAGGCAGAGAGCCGGTCGATATTGTCCCGTTTGCGCTGATTGCGGTTAAGAATCCCAGCGCGGTTCGGCGTTTGAATTTGCGTTTCCGTGTAATAAGGGGAATCATCGATCTTCATTGAATCATCTTCGACAACAGCATCATCAGGTATGAATACACCATCCATATCGGTGAGATGAACGATTCGGCAAATATCGCTCTTTCTGTAGATACTGCCCATAAACTCCTTGACCTGTTCCCAAACGGCAGCCACGATCTTATCCGGCGAAGTGAAATCGCGGGTCAGAATATCGCCATGAACGACCTGAAATTTTACCGTTGAGGAAGAAAAGATACGGTTCAAAACCGTAGAAAGACTGGTTTCGTCGGTTGGTCCCTCTACGATAAAGAGCATCACTTTCTTTTTAGCCATTGGACACCTCCGAGGGAGCATCCTCCGACAAAGAAATGCTCTCCATACGCTTGCCGACAACTCTCATTGCGTGTGCGATTTCAGACACATTGGTTTCTTCATAGAGTGCTGCGTCATCATCACTTCCGAGAATGACTTCACGCAGATACATGGAACGCAGATTATTTGTTGCCCGCACACTTTTGATACGCGTATAGCGGGCGCTGGGGTTGGTCGTTGTAAAGACGATGGAATTGCTCTCCAGCGTTTCCAGCGGATAAAGATTGTGCGAGGTGAAGATCAACTGACCCTTACCGGAGTTTTGCATGATCCGCAGCAGCTCGCCCAGCAAATACTCGTAGATACCGGCATCCAGTTCATCGACCGCAAGTGTAATAGACGGATCGTTGTATGCGGCGATCAGCAGATGCAGGATCGAGGTAATTTTCTTGATGCCCTCGGATTCATACTTCAAGGGCAAACGGTGCATTTTACCATTGGCACAGAGTAGCTCCCGTGCTAACTGGATTTTTGTTCCCTGATTGCCGTCCTCCATCAGCTCCGTGCCGAGCTCCACAAGCGTCAGCTTTGCGCCGGGGATGATTTTGCAAAGGACAGTGCTGATGGTTGAGATAACCTGTCGAATGATCTCCAAGAACCGAGTCGGTATTGTTTTCGGCTGGTCGATCGGCAGTGTGAACATACCACCGGCCGTTTCCGTTCGGAAGTTCACGGGGATTGCTGCATCCAACGAGATCAGTCCGTTGTTGCGGTTTAGAATGACAAAGAGCGAGGTCTTGGCGTAAAGCGCCATTTCATACAGCGGCTCAACTTCATCATCATTGTCCTGCGCTGCGTCATGGAGCATCTTCAAAAACTCCGGAGCAAAGAGGAACGAACGGTGCTCCTTCTGGCATAGCAGCTTGGTCACGCGAAGCTCATTCATTTTTGCGCTTTGCTTAGAGCCGAACAGCGATTCCAATTTTACCTGCGGCGTAAATACATCATCTTCCTCCTGATGTGTACACTCAAAGATGGTTTTCAGCCGAGAAGTTTTTTCAGGATCACTGCTGAATGTGACACATTTGATGGTTTCATCAATCGTGTCCTTGCTTAAGGCGGCGGCATAAATAAACCGCCGTCTGTACGCAGCATTGCCCTCATTCAGTTTGAGGATGCTGAACTCAAATTGCAGTTCTGCTTTCTCTTGTCCGTAGGAAATACAGTCTGACAGTTCTGCACCGACCTTTTGCCCGGACAGCAGCGTTTTTAGGATTTCCAGTGCATCGATAAATGTTGTTTTGCCGGAGCCATTCTGACCGTAAATACCGAGGACATCAGCTTTCGGCGCAAAAGGATCTTCGCCATAATTGCAGGGAAAACGGATCTCACCGGATTCGACATTTCTGAAATTTTTGATGCTTGCCCGCTGGATGCGAACAATAGGAGTTTCATTCACAGATACCACCTCCAAATTCAGTATACCCACTTTTTCTAAAAATAGCAATATGAAACTCGAAAAGCGAACAAAAAATTCATATATTAGAATTTTGATGGAAGTATTCCGGAAACGAAAACGCAAAAGTGCGTCCATGCTCGGGAAAATGATTTTTTCTGAAGAAAGCGATGCTGCCGGTTTACGGTCATACCGGATTCCATTTTCCCTATTGACAAGGTATGTTTTTATCTGTTACACTTCACGCAATACTCACGATTGGAGGTTTTCCCCATGAAACAAAAATGGCTTTTGACCGGAACGGCGCTGATGCTTGCGGCGGCGCTGGCCGGATGCGGTAATACGCCTGCGGCAGATCAGGCGGCGAAGATCAGCATGGAGCAGGCGCAGGAGGCGGCGCTGGACGCTGCCAACATCGAAGCGGCGGACGCGGACATTTCTTCCGCGACCCTCAGCGAGGTCGCTGGCGTGACCTGCTACAAGGTAGAGTTCACTTCGGGCGATCATACCTACTCCTACTCCATCAACGCCGAGAGCGGCGAGGTGCTGGAGGCGAGTTACCGGGATAAGACCGTCGCGCCCGTGGACAGCACTCAGACAGACGCCACTGCATCCGGCGTGACCACCACTCCGGCGCAGACTGCGCCCAACACCAGCACCTCCTCCAGTGCGGTGGACGAGGCCAAGGCGCAGGAGATCGCCCTTGCCCATGCGGGCGTGAATGCGGCGGACGCTACCATCACCAAATCCAAGCTGGATTACGATGATGGCCGCCAGGTCTACGAGATCGAGTGGTACGCAAACGGCGCAAAATACGACTATGAGGTTGCCGTTGCTACCGGCGAGATCGTCAACTCCGGCTACGAAGCGAAAACCGTGGTCGGCACCGGCAACAGCGCCACCGTCAGCGAGGCGACAGCAAAGCAGACCGCCCTTGCCCGTGTGTCCGGCGCGACGGAAAAGGACATCTACGAATGGAAGCTGGACTACGATGATGGCCGCCCCGAGTATGAGGGCAAGATCATTTACGACGGCTCTGAGTACGAATTTACCATTGACGCAACTACCGGCGCTGTATTAGAATGGGAAGCCGAAACGACGCGCAAGTAAAAAATACAAGGAGAACGAGAAGATGAACAAGACTGAACTGATTTCCTCTGTGGCCAAAACCGCTGGGGTAAGCAAGAAGGACACCGAGCAGGTACTGAACGCCTTTTTCAGCACGGTGCAGGAGACCTTGAAGCAGAACGACAAGGTACAGCTTCCCGGCTTCGGCACCTTCGAGGTGCGGGAGCGCGCTGCCCGCACGGGCCGCAATCCCCACACCGGCGAGACGATCGAGATCGCCGCCGCAAAGGTGCCTGCGTTCAAGCCGGGCAAGGGTCTGAAGGATGCCATCCAGTAAAACACAGTGCCCTCACAGAGTTTCATCTGTGAGGGCACATTTTGTTGTACTCAAGTATTTCTACAGATTCTGAAAGTTGATTCATCAGCTATAGCTGAATCGGCATCAAACAGAACGATATTCGAACCTCTTTGATTGATAAGTTTCATTCGCGTGCTTGGATAACGAATTCCTGCAAAACCTTTATTCTCACACCATTCAGCAAAAACGTGGAATGACTTATAGCACCGTTCTTTCAGAGCATCGTCGCTGTCTGTGTCATCGTCAAGGGGAGTAAATATTGCTGCACAGATATGCTTAAATATAAGCTGCCCGCAGAATACTTGTGCAATATATTTTGTTTCCGGTTCATGCCGCTTAATCTGCTTTTTTATCCTATGCTCACTAACAGGAATGCCGGTCCGTAGTTCTTGAATAATTTTAGCACTTTCAGTTTTTCTCAGGGCATCACTATTCTCAAAGATACTTTCGACAGTTATATCCTCGTAGTCAAGGTCAAGGATCATATTCTTCTGAGCGTCAGGGCACACTGTAAAATTAGCGATCGTAACATCAAGCGTCGGTTCAGAAATCCGCATTTCTTCCATGCAAACTTTCTCAGGATTCTGCGATGGATCACTGGCGTCAACAAGGTAAAGATAGCGTTTCCCTGGCGGTGTCCACCGATTAAGGATATGGAACTTTTCGATGATTTCAAGCGACGGTGCTGCCAATTCACTTGCTTGCGTCATCGTTCCCTTGCGCCCACGAACAAGTTTTGGATAGGATTTGAGTGGATGGCAAAATGTTTCTTTTGCTTCTGGCGACAGTGTATCCCAAAGCTCGTCCATGATTTGTAAGAGATTTTTTCTGTAAAGTTCACTTTCATCAAATTCGTTTCGTCTGGAAGGATCTAACTGAATCCACTGATTTAGGACAGTCTTTTGTACCCGGTCTTGCCACAGTTTTTCAAGAAGCATCTGCGCAGCCCCCTCGATATCAAGATTTGCATACTCGCTCATAATTCGTGAAAACTGCACCACATACTCCGAGATGATTTCAAAATCTTGACCGATAGCATCGACTGCTAAAGAGTACAACGTGTTAAAAACGTGCAGAGTCTCAATCAAAATCCTATCATCAACCTGCCCCCAAACATTTCTGCGGATGAATTTGCTGACTTTCAGCAGTTCATCTTTATATGCAGGCTGGTGCTAGAATATAAATAGTACAAGCCAAAATGAGAAATTCCAAATACACATAAGCATGATACAATAGAGACATGCTGAAGGAGGATCTCATATGGCAAAGCAACATGACAAACAATTTAAACTTGATGCAGTCCAGTACTATCAGGATCATAAAGAGCTCGGGGTACGTGGATGTGCAGAAAATCTCGGCATCGGCTACAGTACATTAACAAAGTGGCTAAAAGACTTTCGGGAATCAGGTGATATTCCTGTTCGTGGTTCTGGTAATTATGCATCTGATGAGCAGAAGGAAATTGCCCGTCTCAGACGTGAATTACGTGATGCCCAAGATGCACTTGATGTGTTAAAAAAGCAATCAACATTCTGGGAAAATGACGGAAGCCATTTATCTCGAAGTGTCTGAGAAGACGAAAACTGCCAAAAAGGCTGGACGCCGGGTTTCCGTCTCCGGAATGTTGAAATTTTTAGGTGTCTCTCGCTCAGGATATCTTGCATGGCTTCACCACGTACCTTCTGATACAGAAAAACGTCGTGAAGCTGTAAAAGCAAAAATACAGGATATTTATGATGATTCCAAGCAGAACTACGGTGCTCCGAAAATCACTGTAGAACTGCGAAAAACCGGTGAAGTCATTTCGGAAAGAACCGTTGGTACATATATGCACCAAATGGGGATCCGTGCTCAGTGGAGCAAACCATGGACAATCACTACAAAAGATTCTGATTTCAGCACAGAATTACAAAATATCCTTGATGAACAGTTTAACCCTGACCGCCCGAACGCTGTCTGGTGTTCGGATATCACATACGTCTGGACAATAGACGGATTTGTCTATCTGACCAGTATTATGGATTTATTTTCTAGAAAAATCATAGCCTGGACGCTTTCAGAAACACTGGAAGTATCTTGCGTGATTGAGACTATAAACAAGGCCAAAACTCGCCGAAATATCGATCAACCATTAATTATCCATTCGGATCGTGGCAGCCAATATGTTGCAAAGGAATATAAAAAAGCAACCGAAAATATGCAGCGTAGCTACTCGAAGAAAACTTTTCCGTGGGATAATGCATGCATTGAATCCTTTCATTCTATTATCAAACGTGAATGGCTCAATCGCTTTAAAATTCGCGATTATACGCAGGCATACCAGTTGATTTTTGAATATCTGGAAGCTTTCTACAATACGAAACGAATTCATAGCCATTGCAACTATATGTCGCCATACGAATTCGAACGAGTGTATCAAAGAACGCACACTGAGGCTGAGTTTCTGGCAGGTTAAAATAGGGAGAAATTTCTCATTTTAACTTGTACTAAATCTTGACATAGGACCACTCCTTTGCAGAACATCTGGTGGGACATTTCCGTGGCGGCTTGGCACATGCTAACGTTTTGGCGAGCGTTATCTTTGCAGGCATGAGTGGTAGTGCCATTGCTGATACTGGTGGTCTGGGTGCCATTGAGCTAAAGGCAATGAAAGATGGCGGTTACGAGGAAGATTTTTCTCTGGCTGTTACCGGCGCTTCGTCTTTGATTGGTCCGGTTATTCCTCCCAGCGTACCTCTGGTATTATATGGTGTTACAGCATCGGTTTCAATTGCCGATCTTTTTGATGCAGGCATTCTGCCGGGTATTTTACTGGGTCTTGTTATGATAGGCATTAACTATATCATTTGCAAGGATAAAAATATCCCTGTTAGAAAGAGAGCTTCTCTGGTGGAAATCTGGCGTAGCTTCCGTCTGGCTTTTTGGTCCTGCCTGCTGGTTGTTATTATTCGCTGTGGTATTACCATGGGCTGGTTTACCCCTACAGAAGCAGCGGTGGTAGCTGTAGCTTACGCATTGGCGCTGAGCTTTGCGTATAAGACAATGACCATTCGTATGTTACCCAAGGCGTTAAAAGAAGTATTGGATATTTGCGCAGGTGTTTTGTTCCTGATTTCGACCTCCACACTGTTTTCTTGGATATTGACATTTACTGGAATTCCGCAAACGGTGGCACGTGCATTGTTGTCTGTTTCTGATAGTCCTCTGGTTATTATGTTGATCATCTCTCTGATTTTGCTGGTGCTGGGACTGTTTATGGATTCTACTCCGGCTATTTTGATTATGACGCCGATTTTATATCCGGTGATTACATCAATGGGCATTGATCCCGTTTTATTTGGTGTTATTCTGGTGTTGTGGTTGATGGTTGGCTTGGTTACACCGCCAGTTGGTATGGTGTTATTTGTACTGTCAAGTATTTCGGGAGTTTCTATTGGAAAGATTTCCAAGGCGATTGTTCCTTATATTGTAGGATGTATTTCAATCATTTTACTTTTGATTGTATATACTTGTCTTATGGTGAGCAATCCAGCACTTCCTCTGCTGTATTAAGAGTATATTGTAAAAAAGCTATAAAAAGAGCGGTATTTAATGAATGTACCGCTCTTTTTTATTTGACGATAGTACAAACTGGCTTTATTAAGAATGAGTTTTTTCGGAAAGAGATATTACATACTGTGAAAAAAGTATGACACTTGACAATATTTTGTCCTTTGTGATAATATCATGACAAAGGAATATATTCAGATATGTTTAAAATAAAATAATGATAGGAGGAAAGAGAATGGAACTGCATAGAGATATGTTAAATAAAACAATCCCAATTCCATTGTATTTTCAATTAAAAGAACTTATTCTGGCGGATATTAAGAGCGGAAAATCGCCGTATGGTAGCATGATTCCGACAGAAAATGAATTTGTTACGGTACTCAATGTAAGCAGAACAACCGTAAGACAGGCAATTACGGAATTGGTTCAAGAAGGTTGGTTGTACCGTGTCAAAAGTAAAGGTACATTTGTTTCTGAACCGAAGCTGCAGCAGGACTTTGCTACAAAAATTGAGTCCTTTGAGCAGCAAATGCAGCGTCTGGGGAAGGTGCCAAGAACGGAAGTCTTGGAGTTGATAGAAGAAAAGGCATCTGCTGATGTTGCGCAAGCTTTGCAAATTGAAGTTGGTAGTAAAGTTGTTTTGCTGCATCGCCGTCGATTTGCTGATGAGGAAGCGATTGTAAGACTACGCACATATCTT
This sequence comes from Butyricicoccus faecihominis, assembly GCF_014648015.1. Classification (NCBI taxonomy): domain Bacteria; kingdom Bacillati; phylum Bacillota; class Clostridia; order Eubacteriales; family Butyricicoccaceae; genus Butyricicoccus; species Butyricicoccus faecihominis. The sequence continues at coordinate 12,673 of NZ_BMQH01000003.1, read as the reverse complement.
CCTTTTGATCGTTGTGGATACTTGTTGCAGGAAGATTTGGTACATCAATCGTTATATAGTTTTTTAAGAGAAGATAAGAAAACAGAGATTGCCTGGATCAAGCGTAAGATTGAGGCCACTGAGGCTACTGCTGAGGATGAAAAATGGATGGAGATGAAAAAGGGCAAGCCTATTTTGGTATTCACCTCAATTGGATATAACATTATGAATGAGCCAATTGAATATTCGATTGCACATTATCGTGGAGATAGAAATTCCTTTGAGATTTCAGTGCTTCCAGCGACAAAGTAAAAATATAAGGGGATGATGAGGGTGGGATGAGGATATAAAAAATAAAGGAATAAATTTGTGCGATATAAACATTGTATTATTTGACACTATGTAGTAACATAGCATTAAAGGTACGAAGCAACAAAACAGCATAAAATATAAAGTAGAAGTTGTTTGTACGGTATAGAAGGGAGATCGATCGTATGAAAACATTTGTCATTGAAAAAGATGGGACAAACCACATTGTGGAAATTGAAAAACCGCAGATTACTGATGAGCAGGCCCTGGTAAAGATGATTGCCTGTGGTATGTGCGGTACGGATGTGAAGCTGTTACATCGCACATTTAAGGGCTTTCCCGAATCCATCTATCCCATCATGTTAGGGCATGAAGGAATTGGTGAAGTTGTGGCAGTCGGTGCAAAGGTAAAGGGATACCATATTGGAGACAAGGTGCTACTTCCGTTTGTCGATCCCATCGGGAATGTGGGTTCTGGCTGGGGCGCATTAAGCGAATATGGTGTGGTGCACGATGTGCAGGCTTACGATGAGGGTAAGGCTCCTGATTGTGCTTATGCACAGACCATTCTGCCAGATGACATTGACCCGGTAGATTCCGTAATGCTTGTTACTTTCCGTGAAGTGCTGAGCAATATCCGGTATTTTGGCATTCGTCCGGAGCACTCCATCGTGGTATTTGGCTGTGGCCCGGTAGGTTCTACATTTATCAAATTCCTCAGCCTGCTGGGAGTGAAAAATGTGATCGCTGTGGATATCGTGGAGGAAAAGCTGCAGGCAGTCCATCAGAATGGCGCTACCTATATCATCAACAGCAAGGAACAAGACGTGGAACAGGAAGTAAGAAAGCTGTTTCCTGATGGTGTGGATTTTGTACTGGATGCCATTGGAGCACCGTTTGTGGTCAATCAGGCCATGAGCCTCATTGCAGATCGTGGTGCAGTGCTCTGCTATGGTGTGCCAGAAAAGGAAGAAATTACAATTGATTTTCACAGAGCTCCCTATAACTGGCGTGTCATCTATCAGCAGATGCCCCGTAAGAAGGAAGAAGGCGAAGCAACCGAACAGGTGCTGGCCTGGATCCGTAGTGGCGAACTGAAGATCAAGGACTTTATTTCTGATTATTATCAATTTGATCAGTCCGTACAGGCATACGAAGATCTGTTGAACAAGAAGATCATGAAGAAGGGCATCATCACATTTGATGAATAAGGAGAGAACTCATGGGAACTTATCTGATAGCTCATGATTTGGGCACATCTGGAGATAAAGCAACGCTGTTTTCTGTGGATGGAGCAATGCTGGGTTCGACGATTCAGAGTTATCCTGCAAATTATTTTAACGAAACATGGGTAGAGCAAAATGCAGATGACTGGTGGCAGGCGGTTTGTGATACAACCAAACAGCTGATTGAGCAGACGGGCATTTGTGCAAAAGATATTGCCGCAGTCAGTTTCAGTGGTCAGATGATGGGATGCCTGTGTTTGGATAAAGAGGGCGAACCCCTGCGGCCTTCCATTATCTGGGCAGATCAAAGAGCCACAGAGGAGAGAGCAAAACTGGAAGCAGAAATCTCCCAAAGAGATTTTTACCACATCACGGGGCATAGAAACACACCTTCTTATGGCATGCAAAAGCTCATGTGGGTGAGAGAGCATCAGCCGGATATTTATCGGAAAACGGCTGTTGTGGTGAATGCAAAAGACTATATTGTCTATAAACTGACGGGCAAGATCTACACAGACCCCTCTGACGCAAATAGCATGGCGTGCTTCGATTTGAAACAGTGCAACTGGTCACAAGAGCTGATTTCGATTTCTGGGATTGATCGGGAAAAGCTTCCGGATATTGTGCCATCGACCCATTTGGTGGGGGGCGTGACAAAGAGCGCTGCGACACTAACAGGGTTGTACGAAGGAACACCGGTAGTGATGGGCGGCGGCGATGGCGTTGTAGCTAACGTGGGCTGTGGCTCCATCGAACCGGGTAAGACCTATTGCTGCCTGGGAACTTCCGCGTGGATTACCACCACTACTACGGCGCCTGTTTATGACGAACAGATGAGAACTGTGACTTGGGCACATGCTGTTCCTGGTCTGTATGCACCAAATGGGACCATGCAATACGCCGGGGGCAGTTATAGCTGGCTGAAGAATACGATTTGTACGCAGGAGAGCCACCAGGCAGAAGCAACGAAAAAATCACCATTTTATTATATGGATCAGCAGATCGGGCAGAGCCCCATCGGTTCTAATGGTGTGATCTTCCTTCCATATCTTCTGGGAGAACGTGCACCTAGATGGGATCCGGATGTGCGAGGAAGCTGGTTGGGAATTAAACCGGAAAATACCAGAGGAGATATGCTGCGGAGTGTACTAGAAGGTGTGACAATGAATTTGTCCATCTGTCTGGACATCCTTCGCCAGAAGGTTCCGATCCAGGAAGTCACAGTCATTGGTGGCGGTGCAAAGGGAGCTGTTTGGCAGCAAATGATGGCGGATATCTGGAATGTAAAGGTTCGCATTCCAAAACAGCTGGATGAAGCTGGCTCCATGGGAGCAGCTGTGCTGGCTGGTGTGGGTGCTGGAGTGTATCAGGATGTATCTGCAATCCATCAGTACCTGGCATTTCAGGGAGAACGGGAACCTGATCCGCAATCTGTGCAGAAATATTTGGAATATAAGGAACAGTTTGAAGCATTTTATCAGGCGCTGGCTCCGGTATATCACCAGTTGGCAAATGTAAAAAGAGGTTAAAAGAAAGGAAGAATTGATCATGTCCATGATTCAACATCAAACACGCGCTTTTGGTTCCCCTAGCAGATATATTCAGGGACGATATGAGATCGACTGTCTGAAGAAGTACACCGATCTTTATGGCGATCGGGTGTATATCTTAATTGATACCTTTTTCTATCAGGAATATGATGCAAAGTTCAAGGAAATGTATGACGGTCAGGTACAGACCTATGAATTTTCCGGAGAGATCACTGCATCCAAGATCGATGCCATTGCTGATTCTGTAAAGGATTTTGCTCCTACTGTCGTGTGCGGTATGGGTGGCGGCAAGACCATGGACACTGCAAAAGCAGTGGCAGACAAGTTCCATGCTGCAGTGGTGATTATTCCTACCACCGCTTCCACAGATGCACCTACCATTGGTCTGTCCGTTATCTATGATGATGAAGGCAATCACCTGGGAGCACGGCATTATGCGAAGAATCCCGATCTGGTGCTGATCGATACAGATGTGATCAGCAAAGCGCCCATTCGTTTTCTGGTTGCAGGTATGGGCGATGCTCTGTCCACTTATGTGGAAGCGCGGGCAAACTTTGAATCTCACTCTCCCAATTACGTAAGTTCTGGTTTTGCCAGCACACTGGCTGTCAAGGCCATTGCAAAGATGTGCCATGAGACCATCCTGAGCAAGGGTGTTCGCGCAAAAATGGCTGCGGAGCAAAAGCTGTGCACCATTGATGTGGAAGATGTCATCGAAGCAAATACCTTGCTGTCCGGTCTGGGTGTGCAAAATTCCAGCTGTGCAGGCTCTCACTCTATTGCAGAAGGCATTACCATTTTGCCTGCTTGCCGTCGTCTGCTGCATGGCGAGGCTGTTGCGTTTGGCATTTTGGTTCAGCTGCTGATCGAAGGCAGAGATGAGGCAGAAGTAGATGAAATGTATCGCTTCTTTGAGGCAGTAGGTCTGCCCTATACCTTTGAGATGCTGGGCATTCCCAATGCATCTGATGAGGATGTCATGAAGGTTGCAGAGGAATCTCTGAAATCCTATTGGGATGTAGAGCCGTTCCCTGTCACTGCACGCATGATTTTTGATGCGATGAAGCTGGCAGATTTAATGGGTCAAAAGTATTTGTAAACAAATAGAATTATATTTCCCGGGTTTTTCAGATATATAAGAACCCGGGAAATAAAGAAAATAATATGTCATTACATTGTTATAAAATAATAAAGGAGAATTACGAGATGAATGCGAAAGAACTTGCAAAGATGATTGACCACACCCTGCTGAGCCCCTATGCACATGAGGACGATCTGCGTGCACATTGCGAAGTGGCAAAGAAGTACGGTTTTAAGACAGTTGCCATCAATAATGCCGTGATCCCGCTGTGTAAGGAGCTGTTGAAGGATAGCGATGTATTGTGCGATGCTGCAGTAAGCTTCCCGCTGGGGCAGTGCACTGTGGAGACAAAGGTATTCGAAACCGTGGATGCCATTGAAAAGGGTGCCGGTGAAGTGGACTATGTTGCAAATCTGGTGAAGATCAAGTCTGGCGACTGGGCCTATGTGGAAGATGAGATGGCACGTATTGTGGCAGAATGCAAAAAGCGTGGCATTGTCAGCAAGGTGATTTTTGAAAACTGCTATCTCACTGATGATGAGAAGCGTCATATGTGTGAAATTGCGCTGCGTGTAAAGCCCACTTATATTAAAACTTCCACTGGGTTTGGTACTGGCGGTGCGACTGTGGAAGACGTGCGCCTGATGAAGGCCTGTGTGGGTGATGAGATCCTCATCAAGGCAGCAGGTGGCATTCGCACCTATGAGCAGGCAATGGCTATGATCGAAGCAGGTGCAAACCGCATTGGCACCAGTAAGGGCGACGTCATTGTGGAACAGTTCATTGCTGAAAATAAGTGATTTTTTTCAAAGCATATGGAATGTGAGAAGAAGTGGCAGCCATTATGTTTGGCAAATGGCATTTCTCATATCGGCATTCCCACTGGCAAATTGGATGAAAGTAAAGCGTTCTATCAGGCACTAGGATTTCAGCCTGTATTAGATACTACCTTTGATCATTCTTCCAATCGCGTGAGCTTTTTGGAATGCAGCAATTTGTGCCTGGAATTATATGAAAGTGATGATGTACAGGGAAAATCCGGTGCAATTGACCACTTTGCACTGGATGTAGAGGATATTCAGACAGTGTATGAATGGCTCTGTGCAAACCATTATTCTATGCTTACATCTGGGATTGAGTATCTGTCATTTTTTGAACATGGTGTAGCGTATTGTATCATAGAAGGCGTAAATGGGGAAAAAATTGAATTCAATCAACGATTAAAAACATCACATATTGGAGCAAAGTGAGGACCATGGGAATGCTTGTGTTCTACATGATGATGTAGGTTTTGATGTATTCGTCTATTTGCACCTGAAAAATCCCGTTTCGGCCATTATGCCGGAACGGGATTTTTATATAAAAAGAGCAAGAGAGAAACTGTTTTTATCGTATACTATTTGTTAAGTATTCATAAAAATAAAGTATTTTTTCGTTTAAAATATGAATGGAATATTTTGTTGTTATGTTATAACATAATTATGTCGAAAGGAAAGCGAGGGGAGAACACTGGAAGGGAAAATATTTAATATTCAAAGGTTTAGCGTGAGCGATGGACCAGGAATCCGCACAACTGTTTTTTTAAAAGGTTGTAATCTGAGATGCAGATGGTGTCACAACCAGGAATCCTATGTTAGCGAAAAGCAGTTTACAGTGTTTCCGGATCTTTGCACTAACTGCCGACATTGCGAGAGCGTTTGTCCACAGCGTATAACAAAAGAAGAGCGTTTTGCAATGGCGGGAATGAAGTGGGAATGGCGCTTAAAAACACAGAGCAATCAAGAGGGGACAGGATGTCTTCAATGTGGCAGCTGTGTGGAAGCTTGTTTTTCAAAAGCACTTCGGCTTTCCGGAGAAATCAAAACGACAGAAGAAATCATGGAGATTGTAAAAAAGGATCGGATCTATTATCATAATTCCGGTGGGGGTATGACAGTTTCCGGTGGAGAGCCGCTGCTGCAGGCCGACTTTGTCAGAGAGTTGTTCCGAAAGGCGAAAGCAAGTGGAATTCATACGGCGTTGGATACAGCAGGAAATGTGCCATATTCGGAGTTTGAAAAGGTTCTGGATGATACGGACCTGGTACTTTTAGATCTAAAGTGTATGGATAGTGCTCAGCATCAGAAATACACAGGAGTTCCAAATGAAAGACTTTTGGAGAATGCTAAAAAATTATTAGACAGCGGGATTCCAATAGAAATTCGCACGCCGGTTATTGTGGGTATCAATGACAGCGACGAAAACATGATACAGATGGCCAGATTTTTAAAAGGCTATTCGAATGTAACACATGTCAAATTGTTGCCGTATCATTCCATGGGCATTGAAAAGGGCATAGCGGTGGGCAACCAAGTGATGACTTTTCAGACGCCATCGGAAGAACGAATAAAAGAATTGCAGCAATTGATTGAAAATAACTTGAAATAACAAAAGAGTGGAGGCAGAAGCATGCAGGTGAAGGAGAATATCAAAGCTAGGATTGACCAGATGTTTGCTCGCAGCAACGAGGAAGCCACAATAGAAAGAATCCAGCTATTGCTTAAAACGGAGTTTATGTTTGAGGGAGAATCTTATGCTGTAAAATATGGTCATACACTTGACTATATTCTTTCCAATTTGACTCTACCGATCAACAAGGATTTGAAGATTCAGGGTGGCTTGCTGTCAAGAGTTCCGACGCAGGAAGAAAGAGAAACAATTGAAAAAACCTATCACCGTTGGTGGGATATGCCGATAGAAGAACGCTTTAAAAAAGTTCTGTTTTATTATTCCAATGGCTGGCTCAAGTGCCGTCCATACTGGTTTGTGAGTTTCGGACATCTGGCATTGGACTGGGAAGAAATTCTTGAAAAGGGCTTTGTCGGTATTCGAAATAAAGCAGAGCACAGAAAACTACAGTGCTGTGATGCAAAGCAAAAAGAATTTCTTGAAGGTATTATCATTTCTCTAAATGCATTTATCAAATACTTTCAACGCTATGCAAAGGCGGCTGAGGCGGCCGGCTTAGAAGAAATTGCACAGGATCTGATGTGGCTGTCTGAGAATCCGGCAAAGACATACAGACAGGCGCTACAGGTAATGTGGATGGTTGTCTTGATTTTGCAGAAGGTTTGTGGCTGTGGGGTACTTAACTATAGTAGAATGGATCAATACCTGTTGCCATATTATCAGAAGGATCTTGCCGAGGGCATTATGACCAAGGAAGAAGCCTTTGATCTGACAGTTGAATTTTTCTATTACACCAACGCGATGTTTGAGCAAACTGACCATATGTCAGAGGAAGTGAGCGGAACAGCACAGACATTGGAACTTGCATTTGACGACCCGAATTATCTGACACTCGCAGGGAAAAATGCAGATGGAACAGGCGGAGTGAATGAGTTGTCGTTTTTAATGTTGGAAGCGACTGCACAAATGAAGCTGAGAAATCCCTTCACCGTCGTGAGATATTATGAAGGAATTGATGAAGAGTTTTGGGTGAAGTGCTGCAAGGCAATGAAAGAAAATGCGACTGTAGTCGTGTATAATGATGAGACAATGATTCCGGCATTGAAATATTACAATGTCAAAGAACCGGAAGTGTATGAGTACGGTTTCTGGGGATGTAATGATCCCAATGTACCTGGATATGAGGGTGGTTTAAGACAGCTGTGGTTCAATCTGGCGAAGGCATTGGAGTTGGCCTTAAATAGTGGAGATTATCCCATGAAACCAAAACCGGAAGGCTATCAGGAAGAATGTGCTTGGCCGATGGAAGATCGGATGATCGGTCTGATGATGGGGCCTTACTACGGAGTACAGACTAAGAAACCGGAAGAAATGGCATCGATGGATGATGTAATAGAAGCGTTCCGAATCCAGGTGGAATACTTGATGAAAGAATTCCGAAAGGGCTTTGAACACGATCTGTCCATTGAAAAAGAGACAACCTATGGCAAGATGCGTATTGAAGATTGTTTCCTGAAGGGAACGATCGAGGAAGCGTGCACCTGGACGGAGGGCGGAACACCTTATCATAAATTAGTTTGCCAAGGCTGCGGGTTGGCGACAGTTATCGATTCTCTGTACGCAATTGAAAAAGCAGTGTTTATTGATCAGGAACTCACCCTTGCAGAACTGGTGGAGATGCTGAAACATAACTTTGAAGGACATGAAGAATGGCGCATGAAGTTGCGTACGAAGTATCCCAAATTTGGCAATGATGTGGCAGAAGTGGATAAGTACGCAAAGATTGTCACCGATATCTTTACAGATGCGGTGGATAAAAATAATGGAGCAAGATACTTGTATCAGATGTGGCCAACCTATTCGACAGACCGCGCTTTTACAACGATGGGAGAACAGGTGGGTGCGACACCGGATGGTAGAAAGCAGAAAGAGCCGTTGAGCGAAAATCAGTCTCCGGTAGAAGGTGCAGACGTAGATGGTGTAACAGCCATGTTGAATTCTCTGAGTAAGGTTCCGTTCTCAAAAATCACGGGAGGTCCGTTGAATGTCAGACTTCATCCAACGGCGGTGACGGGAGAACAGGGCGATCAGATCATTGCGGCATTGTTTAAAAGCTATATGCAGCAAGGGGGGATGCAGCTCCAGATCAACGTGGTGGATGCTGCAACCTTAAAGGCAGCCCAGCAAAATCCGGAGAAATATCGCAGCTTATGTGTGCGTGTAACAGGTTATAGTGCATATTTTGTAGAGATGGGGTTGAAAGCCCAAAATGAGCTGATTGCCCGTACGGAACATTCTGTTGGATGAGTTAAAATATAAATGGAAATTTAGAAATCTTTGCCTGGCTATGTACGGGATACATAGCCAGGTGCAAGATAAGGAGAAAATGTCATAACAATATAATATAATAATGAACGGAGGGGATGTAATGGTACATAATTTCAATTACTACTCGCCTACTGAAATTGTGTTTGGTAAAGACACATTGAAAGAAGTAGGAAGATGTATCAAAAAGTACAGCGGTACGAAAGTATTAGTTGTATATGGTAGCAAGAGAGTAAAAGAAAAAGGATTGCTGGATGAAATTTGTGCTATACTGAATCAGGAAAATATTCAGTATCAGTGTTTAGGAGGCGTTGTTCCAAATCCGCTGCTTTCGAAGGTGAGAGAAGGTATTTGCCTGGGGGAGAAAATGCAGGCTGATTTCCTCTTAGCCGTTGGTGGAGGTTCTGTAATTGACACTGCCAAAGCGATAGCAATGGGATTAGCAGAAAAAGGGCAGGATATCTGGGACTTGTATGAGAATAAACGCGAGGCCAAGGCTTGCTTGCCCGTTGGGAGCATCTTAACGATTGCCGCTGCAGGCAGTGAAAGTAGTTCGGCATCTGTGTTGACCAATGATGAAACGAAGGAAAAACGAGGATATGAAAGCGATCTTTGCAGACCGAAGTTTGCAATTATGAATCCAGAATGGATGTATTCATTGCCCGATTATCAGACACAAAGTGGATGTGTTGACATCATGATGCACACCATGGAACGATATTTCACTTCGGGCGGCAATATGGCACTAACAGATGCATTGGCTGAAGGCATTATGCGAACTGTAATGAAAAATTCTATTATCTTACGGAATGATCCACTAAATTATGATGCACGTGCGGAAATTATGTGGGCTGGTTCGCTTTCTCACAATAATCTGACAAGCTGTGGAAACGCAGGAAGTGATTTTTCTTCACATATGCTGGAACATGAGCTGGGTGGGATGTATAACGTCACGCACGGAGCTGGACTTGCTGCAATTTGGCCAAGTTGGGCGCGCTATGTTTATAAAGAAATCACTCCAAGATTTGTTCAGTTTGCAGTAAATGTAATGGGTATTGCGCCGAATGGAAGCGACGAAGAAATTGCTTTAAAGGGCATTGAAGCAATGGAACAGTTTTATCATTCGATTGGAATGCCAACTACATTATCCGAGCTGGGTCTACATCCATCAGAGGAAGAATGTAGGCTACTGGCAAAAAAGTGTGCCAGAGCATGTGGCGGATCGCATGGGTCAGCAAAAGTACTGCACGAGGATGATATGTACTGTATTTATCAAAATGCATTATAAAAGAAAGGAGAAAAGATATGGGTAGCATGACAACTAACACAAGCAGAGTATCGAAAAAAGAATATTTTGGGTACTTTTGTTATGGATTTGGCGAATGTTTTAACTATGGCTTGGTGGGCACGTTTATTCTATTCTTTTATACTGATATATTGGGCATTTCGGCAGCGGCGGCTAGCATTATCTTTCTGATTGCACGTGTGTGGGACGCTGCAAATGATCCTGTCTGTGCAGGCATCATGGATATGAGAAGAACAAAGGAGGGTAAGTTTAAAGGCTACTTAAAGATTATTCCCATTTTTGTAGTCATTTCAACAACTGCCTGTTTCTTTGCACCGGATATCTCTCTTCAGGGAAAAGTATTATATGCAGGCTTTACTTACATTATGTGGGGCGTTTTCTATACCATTTCTGATATTCCATTCTGGTCTGTATCGGCTGTCATTTCGGGCGACACAAAAGAAAAAGCAAATCTGGCATGTGCAGCTAACATTGGTGTAGCCGGTGGCATTGGCCTGGCAAGTATTATGATTCCTCTGCTGGTTCAGGTCTTTTCTAACCAGGCAGTGGAAACCAGATATTTTCTGGCAGTTCTGATCCTTTCTCTGGTTGGATTTGGCTTTATGATGTTTGGTTACTCTACTATTACAGAAAGAGTAGAACCTCCCAAGAACGAGAAGGTAAAAGTGAGAGATGTTATCAATGCGCTGAAGGTAAACAAACATCTGTTTAGAATCTTGGCAGTATTCATTTTCAAGTTCTGCTATGATGTAGTACAGTCCATTATCGTGTTCTTCTTTACTTACAATTTGGGAAATGCTACATTAATGTCCGTATTTGGTGTGATTGCAACAGTTAGCGCACTGGGGATTGTGGTGCTGCCTCTGCTGACCAAGAAGTTTAGAAAAAAGGATATTTTTATTGCAGTATGTGTCCTGGATATCGTGCTGAGATTGGTATGGTATGTATTGGGCTATGAGAATCTGGCGGTAACTATGGTAATCCTGGCTCTGACTGCTTTCTTAAATGCGTTGACCATTCCCTGTGTATCTATGATGCTGCAGGAGACCATTGAATACAGTGAAGTAAAGACAGGTAAGCGCTGCGAAGCAATCACCTTTGCTGGGCAGACCTTTACAGGTAAGCTGGCTGTTGCTCTGGCTGGTTCGGGCACCGGTTTGATTTTGACATTGATTCAGTACAATCCCAACGGTGTGCAGACAGACTTTACCTTGAACGGTATCTTTTTGGCAGTATGTGTTGTGCCAGCCATTGGTTCTTTGTGCAGAATGCTGTTGCTGTTAGGTTATAAGTATACTGAAACAGAACACGAAAAGGATGTGGAAATTTTAAGAAGCCGGAGAGGTGTTGTTCAAAGCGACGAGATGCAACGGGAAGAATTGGTTTCGAGAGAGCCTGTTCAGTTTGAGAGGGTAAACTAATAAAATGGGCTGAAAAATAAATAAGTTTTACAAACAGCTGCGATCCAAAAGAGGATGGCAGCTGTTTTTTAGATTTTATATCATATGTGATATTTCCAAGGTTTTGTCACATCGTCTATAATCATTGACATTCACTGACTTAACAGATTGAAAACTTAATAGGGGAAATACTTGCGTTATATAATAACTACACCTTAATATGAAGAATGATCTGTCTAACTTTTGATAAAAATTTTTTCTTATGCATATGATAAAACAGTATCAAACACAAGGGACAATAAATGTACAGGAGGAATTACAAATGGTAAAATAATAATTTGCTAAAACAAATTTGAAGAGATTGGCACAAGCTGTCTCGAGAATATGAAAGGTTAAAAATGAAGCCTGCAAATAAAAAGTCAAGGCTAAATTGATGAACATTGAAAATTTTATACAGGTTGAAAAATGGGTATCAAAATAAGACCACCACACCAGTGCTGGTCTGAAAAAGTTTATGAGGCTATTCTGAATCAGGAAGAGAAGAGAGATATTCTTTCACTCGACCATAGTAGATTCGTAGGAACTTGTTGGCACCTGCTGTCATGTAGACATAGTAGGGTTTACCTTGGGCTCGTTTCTTATCCAAGAACTGATATACCGGATCATCTTGTGGCATCGTCTTGATAAGAACATCCATTACCTGAAATAGTGTTTTTCGCAGATCTGTAGAACCTCTTTTTGAGGCTCTATCCCGAATTCTGTGTAAACTCCGCATTGGATGTAAAACAGAGTAAAATATTCACAAGGCGGCATTGTAATTCGAGACCGCCTTTGTAACAAGATAACGCCGATTATGGCGAAAGTCAAGCCTGGCACGTAGTTGCGCCAATCGCTCAGTCTGGCATCCGATCCTCGAAGTAGATTGCCAACTGAGCATGGATCATACTCCAGTCCTGACGGCGGCCGGTCCACTTTTTGGTAATATCCATCATTGCCAGATACAGCATTTTGAACAGACTCTCATCAGTCGGAAACACGGATTTCGCTTT